>JANNRD010000025.1:0-11394 GCA_031401095.1 Acidobacteriota bacterium | reverse complement strand
CACGGAGACACAGAGGAAGCACAGAGACGAACAAGAAAGGGTTGTAGAGAACCGTCCCGCGCTTGATACATCAACCTAATTCCTCTCTGTGCTTCCTCTGTGTCTCCGTGTCTCTGTGGTTCAAGTGCTAGTGAAATCTTTGTTACATAGAACTAGTCCATGAGATTGGCAAAGCTGAGTAGACGGCCCCCATTTCTCGTTGCCGCACTTTCGGCTTTTGACTTGTCCACAAATGCGACTATTCCTCCACCCATCGGCGTTGCGAACTCATCGGACTTGACGAAGAGCGCGGAACTGCCGTCAATCCACTCTCTCGATTCGTAGTCACTGACGAAGTAGGCGGCGACCTGATCCCGGTTGCCTCTGGTTTTGATGTAGTCCCGCAGACATCCAATATCGTCGAACTTAGTCGCCTCTCCTTCTTTGGTGATGAACTCGGCGGCGTAACGTTTCTCGCTGATCGCCATCCGACACATCGAACACATATCTTCCGGGTTCAAGGCAACAGGCGCGATCTCCGGCTGCCCGCAGGCGGCAGCCAGGAGAACGCATCCCAGCAAAGCTAGCCATCTCAGTTTCATAGAACACGACAAACAGGCGGACACGCGAAAGGCCTCGCCCCTATCCAGTCTTCATCTCTTCCGCATGGATGTAATTCAAATAGATGTCTTCGAGCGATAGCTCCTCGGTCGCGAACCGCGCGATGCTTCCGCCATCAGCCTCAAGCGCGCGCAACAGTTTCATGCGGTCCTCGGCGCGTGAAGTGACGAGCAGCGCGTCACCTTCCTGGACCGCTTCATGGGCTCCAGCTTTCCTGGCGACTTCAGCCCAGTGTGCGGAGGGCTTGTCCATGACAATCCGCATCCGGCAACTGCGCATCAGTTCGTCACGCAGGGCTCCAATCGATTCGATTGACACCAGTCGTCCGTCAACAAGGATCGCGACACGATCGGCCAGTCGTTCAACATCGGCGAGAACGTGGGACGAAAAGACGATCGTCTTCCCCTGAGCCTTGAGGAGTGCGAGGAACTCGCGGAACCGAATCGCGCCTTCCGGATCGAGACTGACAGTTGGCTCGTCGAGAATCAGGATTGGTGAGTCTGGCAGACACGCGACGGCCAGTCCGAGCCTCTGAACCATCCCACCTGAAAGATCGCCAACCGGTTTGTGGCAGAAGCCGTTGAAGTCGAACTGGGAGTGGTTGAGCACATGATCAACCCTCGTTGATGGTAACTTGCGCAGTTCGCAGTAGAACTGCATGACTTCGCGCGCCGTCAGACCCTCATGAAAGGTCAACCGCTGCGGCAGAAAGCTGACCATCCGCCTCGCTTCGCGCGCATCGCGCTTGAGATCGAAGCCGTTGATCCTGATCTCACCCTTGGTCGGCAGGTTGAGACCAACGAGGCACTTGAGTAACGTTGTCTTGCCGCTGCCGTTGGGGCCGAGTAGCGCGAATGTCTCACCCGCATTGACCTCGAAAGAGACATCGTTAACCGCGGCGATCTCGCCGTAACACTTTGTTAAGTGCTTGACTTCGATCATCGGCGTTGTCCTCTCCACATGACAGCGACGGCAAAACCAAGCATCGCCACTGAGACGAATGCCAGGGTCGGTTGAGTCGATTGTTGCGGCCTTTGCAGCACCAACGTCTGCACGAGCTTGACCGCCTGCACCAGCGGCGCCGGGTCAGCTTCTGATGACCCCTTGAAAACGGGAAATGTCCTCTCAGCAGTTGCCAGTGCCTGCGCTGCCGGACTGTTGAGGTAGAGTCGCAAGCGCGGGTAGTTTCCCTCGAGATACTCAAAGACGTTCTGGACTTTATGTGGGACATCGCCAATGCCATCCTCGTCCAGATCGTAGCCGTCGTAATCGCTCCAGAAATTGCCGCGTCGCGCTTCCGCCCACTGCGCGCCGGTCCGCTTTCCGACGATGCGCAACGGACTGAGATTTTCGACAAAGTTATTCTCGGCGAAAAGATTGTTCTCCGAGTTACTGTAGACCATCAGTGCGAGATCGTTTTCGGCGATGACGTTGCGGCGAAAGGCTGTCCGTCGCAACGCTTCCATGAAGATCCCCGTCGCGTTATCAATGATCAGATTGTCTTCGGCGATATTGTCTTCGCAGTCCTGGAAGAGTATTCCGAAGGAACTGAAGCCTCGATTGTGCAGAAAGGCATTGCGACGAAACTCGATTCGCTTCGAATACATAATGACCGCACCGGCAACGTTGTACTCGAAGACATTGTCATCAAATTTGTTGTCGTCGGAGTTCATGTAGTGCAATCCGTAGCGGAGCCGCGAAACACGATTGCGGCGGACCGTGTTGCGGTGGCTGGATTGGATATACAAGCCGTCGCGTGCCTCGGTGATCGTGTTGTCTTCGATGAGATTGTCGGTCGAGTTCCAGATGTGCAGACCCGCGCCACGCGCTCCACTCTCAAGCTCGGCGCGCCCATGCACACTGTTCCCCCGGATCGTGTTCCTTGCGGAGTGATACAGATAAATCCCGTAGAGCGCATCCCGCACGTCGTTCGCTTCAATCAGATTATCGTTTGACTTGAGAAGCAGGCCTGAATCCTCGGCTTGCAGGTCACCCCCGGAATGCTCAATGACGAAGCCGCGCACGGTGCAGTGATCCGCAGTGACGATAACTACGCTTCCCCGCCCAGCGCCGCGCAACACCGGCTTGTCGACACCTTCGAGCTGAAGAGGCTTGCTGAGAATGATCTGGCCAATGTAGGTTCCGCTCGCGACCTCAATCCTGTCACCCGCGTTCGCCGCCGCGATCGCATCCGCAATGGACGCAAACCTCGACGGAGGCTGACCGACAGTCAGTGTTTCGCCTTGCGCTGCGGCGGTCAGCGCAATCAGCAGGACTGTCAGGAGCGGCAGTCTCATGCTTTCGGTTCCTTCGCTCTTCGCGACAGCAGAATTGCGAGGGCAAGCGAGACGGCAAAAGCGACCAGGGCGAAGGAGGCCCAGCCAGGATAGCTGTTGACCGTGAAGTTCCCGACGACCTGCGTTCCGATCAGTGGCGGCGTGAATGGCGCGACCTTGATCGCCGCCGTCGGGTCCAGGTTGTGCCCATACAGATACAGCCGGTGATAGAAGCTCCAAAACGAAAACAACCCGAAATAGACAAAGAGTACAAGGACATCTATCAGACTCGACATCTTCCCGACGACCATCGCCCGCAGCGCGAGTAGCGCCAACCCCCCGATCGCAAACGGCAGCCAGGCGAATTCGCTGAAATCACTCTCAAGCAGCGGACGCATGCCGATGTAGTGGTTGAGTGAGTTGATCTCACGCAGGTCATCTCGGAGAGGCGATTTGCCGCCCTCGAGTTGAGAGGCGTAGATATGGAGACTGAGCCCGTCCGGGTATTGGTTCGACCGAAACGTCATGTGCCAGAGTGGGAAGAAGAGTGCCGGGAGCAACGCCGCAACCCCAAGCAGGACTGCTAGACGGCTGCGGAGGGTGAGGGTCTGATCGAAGAACGACACCTCTCGTTTCAACCAGCTCGTGATCCCGCTTCTTCTCTTCATCTCCTCCACGTCATCTCCTCGGAAACGCAGCCGCGCACAAGGCCAGCAAGTGGCGCAATTTGCCGAATTGCGCCACTTGTCGACTTCCCGCTACTTCGGTTTGACCAGCATATACCCCTGCATCTCCTGGTGAAGAGCGGAGCAGAAGTTGGTGCAGTAGTACGGGAAGACACCGGGTTTGTCGGCCGTGAACTCGACGGTCTTGGTCTCGCCCGGGTCGATCACGATGTTGATGTTGTATTCCCCGAGACCGAAGCCGTGAAGTTCGTCGGTCGTCTGCTCGATGTTAGTGATGTGGATCGTCACCTTGTCGCCCTGATTGATCTCGATCTTGCTCGGCTCAAAGCTACTGCGGACAGCAACCATCCTGACTGTGACGTTGTTGCCATTCCGCTCGACCTTCTGATCCTTGACATCCCAGATCGCGTTTGGATTTTTGTTCTCCTCTTTGGGATAGACCTCGATCGGCTTCAACTTGTCGGCCTTGATCAGCTGAGCGTAGTGCGGCTCCGGCTCGGTAAAGGCATCGTAGAGCAGTTTCATTTTTTCGCCGCTGATATTGATCAGTTGTGAGCTCTCGGGCTGTGACGGACCGACGTTCAAATGTCGCCCGTGGGAAAGCTTGTTGAGCGCGATCAGATACTTGCCATCAGGATTGACCGTGTCCCCTTCCGCTGTGCAAAGGTGGCCAATGTTGTAGCTGACAGGAATCTTGTCAGCCACTTCCCACGTCCCGAGCTTCCATTTGGCGACTGCGCTTTCGACAAACAGGCTGGTGTAGGCGTAGCCCTGGTCGTCAAACTGCGTGTGCAGTGGGCCAAGGCCAACGTTGACCTCAGCGTCCTTGACGCTGTCGTAATTGAGGACCGGGATGCCGCCCTCGTTTCCACTGTAGTCCTTCTTCTGAATTGCGGTGAGCATCTTCTCGACGTTGTAGGCCGTCGTGATCGACTGCAGTTTGCCGCTTCCGATGAAGTACTTCCCGTCAGGGCTGACGTCGACTCCGTGCGGCGACTTGCTGCACGGAATGAGATAGATGATCCCTTCGACCTTGCTTGGGTCAATCACTTTGACACCACCGATGGTGTCTGCCTTGCCCTCTGCGACCGCCTTTTCAGCGGCTTTCCAGTTGACGGCGGCGATGTAGTCCCGGTCTTTCTGTGTCGAAGTCACTTCCAACTTTCCGGTCCCGCGTTCACTGTTGTAGCAAGTCCAGAACGCCCAGCCTTCACTCGGCCCCTTGCCTGCGTCGCCGAGATCCCAATTGAAGGGTGGAGTTATGATCTGGAAGCCAACGCTCATCTCGCCGGTCGTTGGTTCGATCTTGACCCCGGAGACGACTCCGTTGTACCTCGTCGAGAATTCCTCGATCGGCGCGTAAGTGCCTTTCGGCAACGGAATCGAAAAGCGGGACGCGGCAAGGACGTACTCGCTATTCGGCGTTACAAACGATCCGCCATGAAAACCCGAAACGTTGGGAACCGGGCCGAGGATCTGTTTCGTTTTAAAGTCGCGCAGGTCGATCCGCGCAACGCGGTTGTTGCCATTGTCATTGACGAACAGCCAGCGTCCATCGTAGTCACCTTTGGTTTCGCTGAGTGCCGGGTGATGGACGTCGCCCCAGGTGTAACTCCCAAGCATCTTCTTAGATGCAACATCAAACCCATAGCCCGTCGCCGGGTACGGGGCGAAGACCGGAATCGTTGCGATGTGGCGCATCGAAGGAACTCCGCCAACATAAACGTTGCCGGAGTGACCGCCGGAATAGAAGAGGTAGTATTCATCGATGTCGCCCGGAGCGACATAGGTCGCGCTCGCTGCCTCGGCGGTTCCGCCGATCTCGCCGCTGGATGGCGCTCGACTGCAACTCACTACCGCAAGCGAGAAGACCAGGCAGAGCACAAGGCCCACGCCAAGCCAGGTTAATTTCGATCTTCCGTACTTTGAAATGATGCCGTTCATGAGATGTCCCTCCGTCGTGGGGTATCAGTCATTGAGCTGTGAACTCTGCTCAAGCTTTCGTTGATAAGCGATCTTCAACAAGCGGACCGCTTCCTGTTTCTCCGCCTCAGTCAGCGGAATCCTTGTCGCGAGCACGATGCTCATCGTGCCGCTGGGATCGTCTAAAAACTCGTCGAGCGTCTTGCCAAATCGCCTTTCGGTGTCCACCGCAGCTTCGGACAGATCAGGCCCGACAGTGGCGGCATTGATGCCAAAGGCACTGATCGAATGACAACCGGTGCATGTCTTGCGAACAAAGAACGCTCCCTCACCCTTCAGCCACTCACGCTCGCGCGCGGATCTCTCTTCATTCGCATCCGTGACATTGCCAAATCCACCCACCAGGACCCAACCGAGCACAATCAAAAGTACAACGATGATCCCGATCTTCACCTTCTGCGATCGCTCGGTGCGAGAAATTCCGCTCATACGTCACTCAGCACGGAAGGAATGCAAACCAAGGGCCGCAGAGTCGGATAACCAACAAAAGTTTCGCGCGAAGCCACTAACCGGGAGCAGCGACAATTGCCTTTCGCGTCTTCGCGTCAGTCTCCTCACCCCGTGGCGAACACTGATCACTTCTTCGGTTGATCCTTTGGCGTCTGCTTCGCCGCCGCCTGCTGTTCCTGGTAGCGCTCGTAGGCGACCTTGAGCTTCTCCAGCACCTCCTGCCTTTCCGCATCTGTCAATTGAATCTGCGTTGACAGGACGACGCTCATGGTGCCGCTTGGCGCCTTCAGGAAGTCTTCCAATGTGCGGCCAAAACGACTCTGCACGTCGACGAGCGCAATCGAAAGATCCGGGCCGATCTTGGCTGCCGACTCGATTCCAAGGGAGGTCACCGAATGACAAACAAAACAACCCTTTTTGACAAAGAGCGCTCCTTCGCCCTCCATCATCTGCTTCTCGCGCGCGAGCTCCTCTTGCGTCGGCCGATCCATGGCTTGCATCCCGGGCATGAATCGCGTTGGAATGCTCGTCCGCCGCCAACTGAGCGCAAGCAACGACAGCGCCTGTGCTTCACGTGTCGAGAAACCGAAGTTGGGCATAACCGTGTCTTGCGCCAGTGACTTCGGATTCTGGAAATGCGCGACATGCCAGGCAAACGCAGACTTCTTGCCCGCAATGCGCCCGTAGTCATACTGCTCCGGGGACTTGTCGCCGACGTTGGTCAGGTCCGGACCGATCACACCACCACGCCCATTAATCTGGTGACACGCGCGGCAGTTCTTCTCCTGCACCAGTTGTTTCGCCAGATTGATGAAGTCCGCTCCTTTGGTCTCGCGCTCATAGCGGTGGCATGAGTTGCAGTTGACCTGCATCAACGCCTTCTTGTCCTTGACGAGGTATGTGTCGGTCAGCTTCTTGCCAAGCAGCGGCTCCTCCCAGAACTCGGCAAAGCCATGCGCGGCTTCCTTGTCTGTGGCATAGCCCTGCCCGCCATGACAGGCGGTGCACCCAAACACGTCGACCGGATGCTTCCCTAGTATCTCCTTCGGATGTGACTTGAATGGGTTCGCGACACTCTCTAACCCCTTCCATTCCACGCCCTGGTGGCAGGTCGTGCAGCGATCAACACGACTGAGGTCCTTGATCCAGATCTGCTGCAACCCATCGGGAAGCTGATCGGCCCTGGCCGCGCCAAACTTCTTCGCCACCAGATCGTGAAACTGACCCTGATAGCCTTGCCATTCCGGTGTGAAGTTGTCCCAGTAAAGCAATGCTGTAACGAGAAGCAAAACGACGCCGATTGCATAGAGCTTGATGGAATCTTTTTGGAACATTGTCCTTCTCCGTCTCGTCGACGTTCCTCCATTCCTTACTTCACTAGAACTTGCGAGGCATCTCCGGCCAGCTTTCCCATGGCCAATAGAAATTCCAGTAAGGCCCGCGCAGGAATGTCCCAACCACCGTTAAGACCAGGATCAACAGGACCACCAGCAAAAAGATTAGATTTTGCCTTCGCCGTTCTGTGGCAAACCAGACACCGACCGAGAGGACAGATGACTTATCAAAGAACGGCCAGAGAAGCGCTGCGGCAACGAGAACTCCCGGCAAGAGGATGCCACCGATCAAGGCCCCATTGATTGTCAGGCCTCCGATCGTGAAGGTCGTGATCGTTACCAGCTCCTGCAGCCAGAGGAAATACCACGGCGCCTTCGCCGGATTCGGAGTGATCGACGGGTTCGCCGCCTCCTCGAGCGGCGCGTGGACGACAAATGTCAGGATTGAAACCACCGCCAGAGTCAGCAGTGTGACGAGCAGCAATCGCCGCGTCAGATTGGGTGAGGCAGTGACCGTATGCTTGTCTTCATCGACCAGCGACGTTTCGACATGAACCGTTGTGCCACTGGTGATCCCGAGCAACGAATAGGTCTTGCTTTTGCTGGGCGCCGCCGACTCCTTCTTCTGTGTCAGGGATTCCTTGTCGACGCAGGCCAGACCGCCGTCCTTGCGAACCCGCCACATGTGATATGAGAAGAGCGCCAGAACCAGCAGCGGGAGGAAGAAACAATGAAGCACATAGAACCTGATCAAGGTGCTTTGTTCGATTGTATTGCCGCCGAGCAGGATGAACCGCATCCAGTCGCCGACAACGGGTGCGGCGCTCGCGATGTTTGTACCAACCGTAATCGCCCAGTAGGCAAGTTGATCCCATGGCAATAGATAGCCGGTAAACGACAGGAACAGCGTCAGCAGCAGGAGCACTACGCCGACGACCCAGTTGACCGGACGGTTCTGACCGACGGCCATACCATTTTTGTACGCGGCGGTCAGAAAGACCCGGACCATATGCAGGAAGACAACCACCACCATGAGGTGCGCCGAGATGCGGTGCACTCCACGGAGGAACCAGCCAAATGAGACCGCGTACTCGAGATCCTTAATCGAAAGGTAAGCGCGCTCGACCGAGGGTACATAGAGGAACATGAGCACAGTGCCGGTCACAGTCAGGATCACAAAGAGCACTGCGGAGATCGTCCCAAGCCAGAAGGAGTAGCCCCAGGAGAGACTTTCCCTCGACACCTTTGCGGGAAACCAGTGGAGCAGAAAGTTCTTGACGATTGAATCGCCCGCCTCGCGGTCGCTTGCAGGGCGCCACGTCCACGAGATCTTTTCCCAGGTTGATCGTTTTGTTGCCATGAGTTGAATCCTCAGTGTGATGAAGGGCGGGCGCGACCTTGAAAACTAATCATCAGGATACCAGCCGCCAACAGCAGGGCTGCGATCACGGTGCCGATCAGCGGAATGTGATTAAGCAACAGATGAATGTGTGCGGCGCTCATCTCAACCTCCGAATCAAGCAAGGCTCCTAGACCGTCAACCTGAAGGTCTGATCGACGATTTGACTGACGTCCGCGATGAGTTGCCCATCGTCCGGAGATACCTCGAGCTTGAAGTAGTCAAGCGGTCGTGGCGCTGGACCGGCATAGTTCGTGCCATCGCCGTAGTATCTCGATCCGTGGCACGGGCAGTGGAACTCGTACCGTTCCTCAAACTCGCGCTTGCGCGTTTTGATCTTCTTCGGCTGATTCAGCTTCTGCATCTTGACCGTGCAGCCAAGGTGGGTGCAGCTCGCAGAAACGGCGTAAAACGTGTTCCGCTCTTTGAAGACAAAGATGCGTTTGTCCTCGAGAAACTTCCCTCCCTCGCCGAACTGATCCGGTGTCCCCACCTTGAAGCGTTGTGGCTGCTCGTAAAGAACGTTGGGTTTCAGGGAACGGAGATAGGCGAAGGCCTGTCCAGCCAATGCCATGACCGTTGCGCCGACGCCGAATCTGGCGATGAACGTGCGCCGTGACGTCTTCCCCGCCGCCGTCTCATTCTCCGTAGCGAGAATCTCCGCCTTGATCCGCTCCAGCTTTGCCCGCTCGCCTTTGCTTTTCGTGCGCAACCCGGCAAGCCTATCGGCCCACGACTTCCTGCTCTTCATAGTGGAAGACCTCCATCGTCATTGCGTCGGTCGGGCAGCGAATGGCGCAGAGCCCACACCGAATGCACTTTTCATCGTCTTTGATCATGGCCGATAGTGGCTGGCCAAGCTGACAGTTTGATCCTTCCGCCACCTGTCGGATCAGGTCAGGATCGAGATCCAGTTCCTCGACCGGAACGAGCTTCAGGCAGTACTCAGGACAAATATCCACGCAGCGGTTACACATGACGCATTTCTGCGGGTCGTAGATGGTCTGGATGTGGCAGGCCAGACAGCGCTCGGCTTGCTGGCGAGCTTCCGCTTCGTTGTATCCGGTCTCGACCTCGGAAATGCCTGTCCGCCGGTCGAGCGAGATGGTTGGTGGAGCCTCGCGCTCGCACTTGTCATAGCCCTCCGTCATCCTGTAGGTGCGCGTTGGCAGTCGCTCGACGCTCAGGTTGAAAACCGTTCCCGCGTCTGAGCCGCGCAGATAATCATCGATCGAGAGGGCCGCTCGTTTTCCATTGGCGACGGCTTCAATCAGATTGCGCGGACCGAAGGCGACGTCACCTCCGGCAAACAAGCCTGGCGCGCTCGTCGCCAGGGTCTGCGGATTTACCCTGATCGTGCCTTGAGGTGACACTTCCACCTTGTCTTCTGGCTTGAGGAACGAGAGATCGGCCTGTTGACCGATCGCAAGAATTATTGAATCGGCATCGAAGGTCTCGCTCAGGTCGGGATCATACTCAGGACTGAAGCGCCCATTCTCGTCGTAGGTACGTTTGACCCCGATGAACTCGACTGCCTGTAACTTTCCTCCGGTCCCGATGAAGCGTTTCGCACCGCGCTGAGGGTGGAATTTGACGCCCTCCTTCCGGGCTTCCTCAAACTCTTCCTTTCCCTGGGTCGTCCGCATGACCGGCATCTCATCGAACGACTCGAGACTGGCCATGTGGACCTCTGTCGCGCCCGTCCGAAGGGCCGTCCGCGCGACATCGATCGCGGTGTGCACCTCTCCAGGTGATATTTCGGCGTTGCCTTCCTCGAGGCCTGCCCGCAAGGCCAAACGGGCGGCGTCAAACGCTACAAAACCTCCACCGATGACAAGTACCTTCCTTCCCAGATTGACGCGATAGCCGTTGTTGATGTTGAGCAGGTAATCAACGGCCTTGATGACTCCGTCCAGCTCTGCGCCTTCAATTTTCATGTCGCGGCCCTTCTGGACGCCAACGCTGATGAAGACCGCTGCGTAACCCTGCGCGCGAAGTTCACTGATGCCGAATTGAGCGGTGAGAGGAGAGAGATAGCGAATTTCGACACCGAGCTGTTCGATCTTCTCGACTTCCTTATCGATCACGGCGCGTGAGAGCCGGAACTCAGGAATGCCGTGGACCATCATTCCACCTGGCTGATCAGAAGCCTCGAAGATCGTTACCTGATAGCCCATGAGCGCGAGGTCGTGCGCCGCGGCCAGTCCTGCCGGACCAGCACCGATGACGGCGGCTTTCTTGCCGCGCGCTACATTCTTACGGCTGACCTGCAGCACCGGCAGATGGCCGCGCTGTTTGTTGCCTGCATCGGCCACGCCTTCGCGCAGCTTATCCTGCGTGTCTGGCGCCATGGACTCGACGCCGTACTGTTCGGTGACAAAACGCTTGAGCGCCCGAATGCTGACGGGTGCGTCGATTTTCCCACGGCGGCAACTGTCCTCGCATGGCGCCGCACAGATACGGCCACAGACAGAGGCGAGCGGATTCGGCGAACGAGCGACGAGAAAGGCCTCCTCAAATCTGCCCTGGGCGATCAGTTGCACATACCGCCCGGCGTCGGTTCGGACCGGGCAGGCCGCCTGGCAGGGAATCATTGCCTTCCAGAATTCGATGTCCGGAATGATGGTTCTGTACTTGGCGGCGCTCATGACAAAGGCTCCTCAAAG
>JANNRD010000024.1:0-4710 GCA_031401095.1 Acidobacteriota bacterium | reverse complement strand
GCAACGACTCTATGAGTTCGGCGCGTGTGTGCTCCTGGCAGTTGACGCCGGACACTTCCTCGACAGGAGAGCAATCGCCGCCTGAGGGTGCTACGAGGTGATACCTTTGCGTTGGAAACTGGTGTGCGCCTGGTACAGGCTGAAATCGACGAGGAGCCGATAATAAGTCATATTTCTTGCCGTTGGGGGCGGAAATGGGTAGTCTGCGGACGACCATTTACGCAGACCGTACAAACATAGTTGGGCTGAGGAACTACCGATTGATCCGGGAGACCCTCACCAGTCGCCTGGGTTCTCAGCTATTAGATTAAACGCGAAGGCGAGAACGCGAATCCCTCTGTCCCATTCAACGTATGCGTAATATCCTTCACGTGGAGGATGTGCTATGAGCGATTGGCGAAAACTTGCCCCGATCTTTTCCGTTCTGATCATCGGACTCATCAACTTGAACAACGTCGCCGGCAAACCCCGCTTCCAGACTTTTCAGACGATTGACGTTGTCCAGTTGATCGCTACCGGAATGTGCTTCGGCGCGGCCCTCGGTTTGCTGGTCATGTTCTTCCGTGGCGCTCGTCCAAGCTGATCCGAGACCATCCATAGCAATACGCTGATCCCTACGCGATATGATATGGGCAGCGGTTTACGGTCGGTTTACGGTGAGCTTACAAGCCGACGATGCAGCCCAACATCGCGCTGGAGCCGTCGCGCCGACTGTCCGCGTTACTCTGTCGCCACGGTGCCGGTCGGCCACATCTGGCGATCGTGCGTTCGTCAAGCACGTCAACCCGCTCGCCCTTCGTAGCGTTGAAGGTATAGATTAATTGAAGGAGACTGCATGAAACACTCCCTGAGTTACCGAATCGCACTGACGGTCGTGCTGGCGGTCCTGCTGGCGGTGCTGCCGATCGATACCAATGCCCATTTCAAACTTCTGCAGCCGACGTCGTGGATCAACTCCGACGACCTCGGCGATCCGCAGAAAGTAGGTCCGTGCGGTGGCGACCCGAAAGGACAGAACGAAAAGCTGCTGACGAACGCGATCACGAAGGTCACTGGCGGCTCGAACCTGCACCTCAAGATTCAGGAAACGATCTTCCACTCGGGACACTACCGCGTCGCGCTCGCGGTGAACTCCAGGAACGAGCTGCCGCCGGATCCGACGACGGTCGAAAAATACACGGACCGGGGCGTGTACTCGGTTTGGGCCGTGATCCAGAGTCCGCCGCAGATCCCGATCCTCGCCGACGGCCTGTTTCCGCACTATGCAGAACCGGGCCAGCCGGCGTCCGCGGTGCCCAAGACTCCGATGGCTCCGTGGGAGACAGACATCAGGATCCCAAATATCAGCTGCCCCAAATGTACGATGCAGGTGATCCAGTTCATGGCGGGTCATTCCTACAACCAGCCGGGGGGCTACGCCTACCACCACTGCGGGGACCTGCAGATCACTGCTGATCCGTCGAAGCCGCTTGACAAAGGCTGGCCAGTGCCAGCGCCCGCGGCGAGCAAATAGTCACGCAATGGCACGATCCTGATTTGATGTCGACCCGGTCCGGCTGGTATTGAATCGGTGGCGGGCGAAGGCGTCGGCCATCCGCAGTCTTCCACGCTAACTCGCGCTACCGGCGCCAAAATCTTCGTTGCTATGTGGGACGAGATCTTGCCGTCGCGGACTTGCTGCTGGGCTCTGTCGGTCAGCAGTTCGACCAGTGCCAATCGCCGCGTCACCCAACCGACGCTGCGATCGAAGCGGCGCGCCAACTCATCCAGTTCGTATCAAAGCCGTGCTCAAGTTTTGTGGTTCAACTTCCGGATTGCTCGTGACTCGAGAGCAACGCGGTAGTGTTAAGCTTGTACGAAGCTCAAATGAGTGCATTGGCGATTTTGAGTCAACCGAGGAAGCGTTCTGGTTGTCCAGATTCCAGAGTCACGACCTGGGCACTTTGCATCGATCCGCCGTTTGCCAAATTGATTCAGGGTAGCTCGTTTGCTAAGGTCGTCGTCATGTCCGAGCGGTCCACCGAGCAGATACGCGAATTGCTCGACTCCCTTTATCGCGTGGATTCGGGACGAATCCTGGCAACTCTGATCCGCTGGCTCGGTGATTTTGATCACACGCGCCGCAGTGCCCGCTCGCATAAATATTCGACGGAAAACTGGGGTCAGATACAGAAGTATGGAATGCGGCTCTTAATCGCACTTTCGCTGCGCGCACATGACACCGGTTTCTCCCCAACCCAAGCAACTGAGCGGCAATGGCAACACTGCGGGCGATGCCGGCCTGACAGGCAAAATAAAAAGGGACTCGAAGGAACTTGATCATGAGAAAACTTATTGTACTTGAACACATCTCCCTTGATGGAGTCATACAGGCCGGGGGGGGGCCGGACGAAGATACCAGCGACGGCTTTGCGTATGGTGGTTGGGCAGCTCCATATGATGACGACGCTATTGGAACTGCCCTGAGAAAGATGATGAATATGCCGTTCGACTTGTTGGTAGGGCGGAAAACCTTCGACATTTGGGCGGCCTACTGGCCGCAGCATGCGGACTTCTGGCCGGGCGTCAACACGGCGACCAAGTACGTCGCCTCGAACACCATGACGTCGAGCGAATGGCAGCCGTCCGTGTTTTTAAGCGGAGACATTGCGGCAAGAGTCGCCGACCTCAAGCAGCAGCCTGGACCAGATATTCACATTTGGGGAAGCGGCAACCTCCTCCAGACGCTGATGAAGCATGATCTGGTCGATACGTTTTGGCTGCTGATATATCCGGTAACGTTGGGCGTCGGAAAACGGCTGTGGGCCGATGGCACGATCCCGGCCGCGTTCAAGGTGACTGAAAGCATTGTCGCCCCGAATGGCGTCATTCTCGTGAATTACGAGCGTGCAGGCCCAGTCTCAACCGGGAGTCTATAAACATTCGCGCAGGACACACCGAACGTTCCCCGATTTTTCCGAAGCAAACGATGGAGTAGCGGTCGATTTTCGGTCTCCCGAACCACTATCTGATGACTGAACGACGAGCTACGGCTCTCCGAAGTCACAGGAAACAAGGAGGAATGGATGAAACCTCTGTTTGGTTTTGGTCTGCCTCGATGTATCTCGGGCACGGGCGTCGCTGCCGGGATTCCGCAAACATCGGCCGTTGGGGTCCTCGTCGTCAACAGGTAATCATTTCGGCTCAGCTACGCCAAGATCCCGACATATCTTTCGAGCGAGGATGTCGTGGATCTCGCGATGGCGGGGAATGGCCGAACGCCGATTCTGCGAAGGGTTGTGCCACCACGAGTGCCGAGCGCCCTCTCGCAACAGTTCGCAGCCAAGTGATTCGAGATGTCGAATCAAATCGCGGCGTTTTATACAGCGATCTCTAACTCCTCGAAGCCCTCGCCAGCTGCACCTAGCGCTTCCGACCGATTCAGTTCAAGCGCCTCACGCAGGGTCACTTGCAACGACTCTATGAGTTCGGCGCGTGTGTGCTCCTGGCAATTGACGCCGGATACTTCCTCCACCCATCCGATCCACCAACCGGAATCTTGCTTAACGACGGCAGTATAGATTGTCTTCATGGGTAGAATTGTAGCGGGGATGGGCGGGATATCAAGTGGTTGGTGAAGTGTGACTGAAAACCTGCTGATCGTCAAACCAGTCGCTCAAGAAGACAAGATCTCATTGGACTGGTCGGCCCCCGGCGGTGACTTTCCCGATTGATCTCATGCCGTGTCAGTCGTCTAGCTCTATAGAAGATTCGTGAGGGCGTCGCGCCACCTGTCTGGACGCGAAGGCTTACAACACCGCTTAGAACCAAATGCATTCCATTCGTCTGAGTCGGTCGATAGAATCCAAGCCGGGTTGACGTCGTCGGCGGCGATAATGGTGATCTGAACCCGGTGGCGTCATTCCGGTTCTGATGGCCACATGCTACTAAAGGGTCGATCGACTCCAGTGGATGCACGGCGCATCCGGCAGTTGGAGGACTCCAGCGTCGCTCTTTCGGCACGCCGTGGTGTTCACCAGCGTCCGCCCAGTTGACCGAAAGGCGGCTTATCGGAAAACCACACCGGCCGGCGCGTCATTAATTCCGCTTCTCATCGCCAATGGCTTTGCGCGAGGAGGGACTCAAAGGGTGGCCTCGTCACTAGAGCCGATAGCGCACCTTCTTCTTCGGCTGCGAATGTTCGAGATCAATATTCTGCAATCGAAGGCTGACATCGGCGGAAAAGCTGAGACCCGCATCCTCGCCACGGCGCAGCTTGGGATACCCAGCCGCAGCAATCATCGCTGCGTTGTCAGTTGTGTAGATCGGTGAGGGAATATAGGCTGGAATCCCAAGCTCATCGGCGAGGGCCTGGATCGCCGCCCGCAGCTCTGTATTGCACGCGACGCCTCCGGCCAGGATGATCGTTCTCGGTTGATAGACCTCTGCCGCTTTTCGCGCTCCACGAGCGAGGGCCCTCACAACCGCATCCTGAAAGCTGGCACACAGATCAAGAATCTGCTGAGACGGTTGTTCACCTGCTGTGACCGGAGCCAGACTATTATCCCGGACGTATCGCAAGACAGCCGTCTTGAGCCCGCTGAAGGAAAAGTCAAGCCGGTGCTCCTTGTCGTTGATCTGCGCGAGTGGAAAGATGATCGCACGTTTGTTCCCGTGCGTGGCGAGTCGATCGATGACGGGGCCACCCGGATACCCGAGGCCCAGAAGCTT
>JANNRD010000023.1:0-2835 GCA_031401095.1 Acidobacteriota bacterium | reverse complement strand
GGAAGTGCCGAATATGCCATCGCGCTTCAGCAGCTTCAGCAACGCCTCGATGAACACCAAGGGAACGATCGCTTTTGTGGCTGCGTATATCGACCCTGACGGGAAGGGCCTCTTTGTCAGTGAAAAGGGTAAGTTGCGGATTGCCGCGCGGAGCGGTCAAAGAATCAACCCGAATGAGCCCCAGGTCTTTTCAGAACACTACTACCCCTCGGCCGTCAATGAGCGCGGTGAAGTTGCGTTTCTCTGCCGGGTTGGGATTGGTGCGGCGATTTTTGTCCTGCGGTCGACTGGCATCGAACTGATCGCCGTCGATGGCAAGCCCTCGCCAATACCCGGAGCGAAGTATCTCGGTTTTGGTAATCGGACCCCCTCAATCAATGACAAGGGAGAGGTTGCCTTTTCCGGGTTCTATGACGGTCCCAACGCGGGCCGCGCGCTTTTCTACAAGGGTGCAGGCCCGACAAAGCTGGTTCTGACGTCGACTGACAAGACACTGAAGTACCGCTTTACCGACTTCATGAATCCCGAAATCAACAACCACGGTGACATTCTGTTTATCGGAAGGCTCGATGGTCTGAGGTACGGCATCTTTGTCAAAACCGCCAAAGGAATCGAACCGGTCGCGATCTCGGGGGATCTTGCCCCGGGGCTAAAACCGGGGCAGGAGTTTAACAACTTCGCCCAGCAGCCGTCGTTCAACGATCGCGGTGATGTACTCTTCTACGCCCAACTCAAGAACGCGACAGTCGGAGTCTTCATCAAAGACGCAAAGGGCCTGCGCCCCTTCGTCATGCGAGGAGACAAGCTGCCCTTCACACCTCCTCCAGCGAAATAGCGGCAGCTCAGCAGATTTGACGTTAGACGCTGAGTCCGGCTAACCGCTGCAAGGCGCGTCTGGTGTAGACGCGAGCAAGGTGGCGTCGATACTCTCCCGAGGCAAAGATATCCTCCAGGGCGTCCGTCGCCTCCGCATCAGCGCTTTGGGCTGCAGCCTGAATTGTGGCCTCGTCAGCAGCCTTGCCCGCGAGGAGCGCTTCGGTGTTTGCCGCCCGGAATGGTTTCGGTGCGAGGCCCGTGATCCCAATTCGCAGGTCCCTCCAAAGGCCATCGCGAATCTCGCCTTGGACCGCGACCCCGACAATGGCGAAACCTGATGCGGCTTGCGCAACCTTGAGATAGCAACTCTTACTCTGTGGCGACGGGATCGGAAGGGACACTTCAGTCAGTATCTCGCCCGTCTGTACAGCGCTCGTCAGCAGGTCGACAAAGAAGTCGCCCGCCTCGACGATCCTTTGTCCATGACGGCCAAGCAGATGAATCCGCGCATTCAGTGCGAGAATTGCGGCCGGCCAGTCCGCCGCAGGGTCTGCGTGAGTGAGGCTTCCACCGATCGTTCCGCGGTTCCTTACTTGCTGGTCGCCAATCTGCTTCGCCGTCTCCGCCAGTAACGGACATCCATTGTTGACCAGTTCCGAATGGGCGATCGCTCCGTGGGTTGACAGGGCACCGATGCGAAGGACGTCGCCATCGACCTTGATATAGTCGAGCGAGCTGATTCTTCCAATGTCGATAATCGCAGCCGGAGAGGCGAGCCGCAGCTTGAGGACCGGAATCAGGCTGTGTCCGCCTGAGAGGATCTTGCAGTCTTCGCCATATTGCTCGAGTAACGCCAATGCAGCAGGCAGCGATTCGGGCGCGTAATACTCAAAATTAGTCGGGATCAAATAAACCTCCTCCGCCGGCAGCCTCGTGTGCGGCTCTCAGGCGATCATTTCCCATTCATTGCACGCCAGGTCTTTTCCGGACGAAGCGGCATATCGATGTGTCTGACTCCGAAGGGTCGAAGCGCATCCATGACGGCGCTGACGATTGCCGGCGTTGACCCGATGGTCCCCGCCTCACCGACGCCCTTGACCCCGAGGGGATTGACATCGGTTGGAGTCTCCGTGCGGGCAGTCTCATACCGGGGAAGCTGGTGGGCCTTGGGTATAGCATAGTCCATGAGAGTACCTGTGATCAGTTGTCCCGCCTCGTCATAGACGACTTCCTCAAACAACGCCTGACCCAGCCCCTGAGCGATTCCTCCGTGAACCTGCCCGTCGACAAGCAATGGATTAATGACCTTGCCACAATCATCGACCCCAACATACCTCAGGATCTCAATCGCGCCGGTCTCCCGGTCGACCTCGACAAGACAGATGTGGGTGCCGAAAGGGAAGGTAAAGTTCTTGGGTTCGTAGAAATGAGTGGCCGACAAGCCCGGCTCCATATCCGGAGGAATGTTGCTCGCGAGATGCGCGGCGAGCGCGACCTGCTGAATGGAAACCGACTTGGCCCCCGCACCAGTGGTGAACTGTCCCCCGTCGAAAGTGATCGACTCTGACTCGCTCGCCAACAAATGGGAAGCTAGCCTCTTCGCCTTTGCGATCAGCTTCTCGATGGCAAAGACAATCGCAGTGCCTCCGACGGCAGTCGCGCGACTCCCAAAGGTCCCGATGCCGTATTGCACAATCGAGGTATCGCCGTGCAAAACGAGAACGTCGTCCATGTCGACGCCGAGCATATCAGCAGCGATCTGCGCGAATGAGGTCTCCTGGCCCTGCCCGTGCGGGGAAGCACCGGTCAGGACCGTCACCTTTCCAGTCGGCTCGACGCGGACAGTCGCGCTCTCCCAGCCACCCGCGGGCGCCGCGGCGGAAGGCCCGATTGCGCAAATCTCGACGTAAGTCGAGACGCCAATCCCCAGCAGTCTGCCTTCACTTCTTGCTTCGGTCTGCTGCCGACGCAAGCCATCGTAGTCGATCATCGCCAGAGCCTTGTCGAGAGCTGCTTCGT
>JANNRD010000022.1:0-11034 GCA_031401095.1 Acidobacteriota bacterium | reverse complement strand
GAGTCGCCCGCCGACCATTCTGGCGGGTCTGACGGATCTTCCGACTTTGATCGGAGTGCTCTCACTCGCTCACGTTGTCGTTAGCAACGATACCGGGACTGCCCACGTCGCAGCCGCCCTCGGACGCCCGACCCTGACCATTTTTGGTCCAACAAACGAGTTTGAGACGGCGCCGCTCGGTATCCGATCGGAGATCATTCGGGCGGCGGGAGTCGAATGCGAACGATGCATGCTTCGCGAATGCCCGATCGACCATCGCTGCATGTCCCGCATCTCTCCAGACGAGGTATTCTCGCGTGCGCGAAGACTTCTCTCCTGAGCTACAATGACGATTGTGACGCACGCACAAGTGAAGCAGAGGGCGGTCTTCCTCGACCGAGACGGAACGCTTAATGAGGATCCAGGCTACATCGACCGTCCTGAGAAGATCAGACTCTTCCCATCTACCGCTGAAGCCGTTCGCCGGATCAACAACTCCGGAAGAAAAGTGGTTGTCGTCACAAATCAGTCAGGTGTCGCACGAGGCATTGTGGATGAAACACATCTGACTGGTATTCACGCACACATCATCAATCTCATCGAGTCTGCCGGGGCGCGGATCGACGCGGTCTACTATTGCCCACACTACCCGAACGTTTCAGGGGGTGTCGGAGAGACCGGTTCGCGATACCTCAGGGACTGCGACTGTCGCAAGCCCAAGCCCGGAATGCTTCTTCAAGCTGCGCGCGATCTGAATCTGGACCTGCGGAGATCCGCTGTCATCGGCGATCGTTATCTCGACATTGAAATGGCTCATTCTGTCGGCGCGCGGGGGATTCTTGTGTTGACGGGCTATGGTCAGATGGAATTTGACCTTGGCAAAGACAGCTGGCCGAGGATGCCGGACCTGGTTGTCCCAGACCTGATGGCAGCCGTCGCCGCGCTGCTCGAGATGCCCGACTAACCATCGAAGCTGGTGTCACCGTTCATGAAGGTCCTTATTGTCAGACTTGGCGCAATTGGCGATGTCGTGCACACTCTGCCCGCGCTTGCCGCGATTCGGCAGGCTCACCCTGCCAGTCATCTTGCCTGGGCTGTTCAGCGGGGAGCGGCCGCGACGCTCATGACCAACAACCCGTGTCTTGATGAACTCATCGAACTTGACCTGCAAGGCTGGCGGCGGGACGCGACAAGCGGTCGGACCAGACGCGAGGTTCGAGCCGCTGTGGAAAGGCTGCGTCAAGCAAACTACGACGTCTCCCTCGACTTTCAGGGTCTTTTCAAATCCAGCATGATTCCCTGGGTCGCACGAGTCCCACGGCGTCTTGGTTTCGCCTTTGACTCGCTGCGAGAGCCAGCGTCTGGTCTGCTCCTGACGGAACGCATCGCGGCCTCTGACGAGAATCACGTCATCAGCAAGAATCTGAAACTGGCTGCGGCGCTCGGTTGCCATGCTCTCATCCCGTACCAGTTTCCCATCGGGACCAGCCTCGACGACCAACAGTTTATCGCCGATGCGGTGCGTCGCACCGAGCAGGACTTTGCGCTTCTTAACCCGGGAGGGGCCTGGGACACAAAACTATGGAGTCCCCAACGGTTTGCTTATTTGGCCGAGAAGCTGTGGGAGTACAAAGGTCTCCGCTCAATCGTCACTTACGGACCAGGTGAAGAGTCGCTGGCGGAACAGATCGTCGGGTTGTGCAAAGCAGCGCCCGTCAGCCGGCTAATGACTTCCCTCAAGCAATTTTATCTGCTTGCGCGAGAGGCCAGACTCTTTGTCGGGGGTGACACGGGCCCGATGCATCTCGCCGCGGCCGCAGGCACGCCGATTGTCGCCCTCTTCGGTCCGACTTCCGCACGTCGCAACGGCCCGTTCAGCGAGGAGGATGTGGTTATCGAACGGAGTGACCTCGAGTGTCGAGTGGATTGCTATCGTCGAAGATGCGATCATCGCTCCTGCATGGACATCCCAACTGAAGCGGTCTGGAAGGGTATCGTCACGAGACTCGAAAGTCATGAAAGGAGAGCCGGGGTCCCGCGTGCAGGTCAACAGACGCGAGCGCGCGACGTCGAAGGCGGGCTCATCGAGAATGTCTGAACGAGCGAGGAACGGACTTCAGCGATGGCGTGTTCCATTGGGTTTCCTCGCCGTCACCATCTACCTTGCGCTCGCGCAACCAACGTGGCGCCTGATCGGCTTCGGCCTGCCCCTTGCTTTTGCGGGCCTGATCATCCGGGGCTGGGCCTCCGGGCACCTCCGGAAGAACACCAGGCTCGCTGTCAGTGGTCCGTATGCGTTCACCCGGAATCCACTCTACCTTGGGAGCATGCTCATGCTCGCTGGCGGCCTTGTTGCCGGCGGCAATCCGTGGCTCGCGGCTGGGCTCCTCAGTCTCTTCCTGTTGGTATACTATCCGGTCATGCAAAGCGAGGCGCGACAGATGCGTATTTTGTTCGGCACCGAGTACGATCGCTGGGCTGCGTCGGTGCCACTCCTTCTGCCAAAGCTGAGCCCATGGCAGGCGATGGTCCAGGAGTCTTTTGAGTGGAGCCTCTATCTGCAGCATCGTGAGTATCGAGCACTCATCGGACTTGCCGTCCTCTACGCGACACTTGGACTGAAGGTTGCCTTTTCATGACGAACTAGCGGTTTCTATGAATCGATCAGGATTATGCAAGGTAGTATTGTTAGGGTTGCTGATCTGGCTTGCGGGCTCCGGGCCCGGCCTTCGGGATCTTCGCGGGCAGCCAGTCGCTCCCGTGCGCGCGCTTCCCTTCCCGGACGGAGAGAAGCTGATCTTTGAGATCAAGCTTAATCGCTTTCCATTGTTTGTCACGCTCGGCGAGATCACGTTTGAGTACGCTGGCTTGTCCGCCGATCGCAAAATCGCGGGAACAGCTCTCGATTTGAGTAAGGATACAACCCGCGAATTGCTCACGCTGCGAGCGGAAGCTGTCTCGAAGGGGTTCCTTGCGACACTCATTGGGATCAACGTCAAAGATCGATTTGAAACGCTTGTCGACAGGTCTGACTTCTCGGCCAGATTGAGCTTGCGCCAGGAAGAAGAGGGAAAGAAACGCCTCGCGAAGACAACGCATTTCGACCCGGTCGATCGACTGGTGAAATCCACGGTCATTGACTTGAACAAGATCGAGGCACCGCCGCGTCTGAAAGAGCTGCCGCGAAAAGAACGGATGCAAAGCCTTCTTTCAGCCATTTATTACTTCCGCACGTTCGAGCTCGCCGATGACGAAATAGTCTGCTTCCCTGTCAGTGAAGATGAAGAGAACTACGAGTTTGAAATATATGTGCGTGGTCGAGAGGGCATTCAGTTCGGGGATACGAAGCTCCGCACCATCAAAATTGAGCCGCGGCTGTTCGGCCCGGGGAGGTATTTTTCACGTGAGGGCGAGATGCAAATGTGGGTCACCGACGACGAGCGACGAGTGCCGGTCAGACTGGTAGCGAAGACGAGCGCCGGCACGATCATCGCGTCGCTGCTCAATTATGATGCTCAGCCTCCCTTGCGCAAGTTCACCAAACCGTCGAGCGGCGGACAAGGCCAGTGAACTGCCCCTTAGCTTCAGTCCCAGCAGCCAGCCCGCAACGCTGCCCGCAACTCGGAAGGATCGACTATGCCGGAATATTCCCAGATAACCGCTGTCATCGCGGCTTCGATCGCGACGGTGACCCTCAATCGACCAGAAAAGCGCAATGCGCTCAGTGCGGTGGTGATCGATGAGTTGAGGAGTGCCCTCTTTACTGCGGGCAGTAACCCCGACGTTCGAGTGATCTTACTAAGGGGCGCTGGAAAGGACTTCTGTGCTGGTGCCGACCTGGCCCAACTCGAGAGGGTCTCGCGCGCGAGCGTGCTTGAGAACCGGTCCGATGCCGAGAACTTTGCCGGTCTGCTCCTTGAGATCAGGCAATTACCCAAACCGGTGATCGCTGCGGTACATGGCCGCGCTCTCGCAGGAGGCGCCGGGCTTGCATCGGCCTGCGACATGGTGCTCGCATCGCGCTCGGCGCAGTTCGGATATCCAGAAGTTAAGATCGGCTTTGTCGCCGCAATGGTGCTCGCAGTCCTGAGACGAAGCGTCGGGGAGAAAAAAGCGTTCGAACTGCTCGCGGCGGGCGATCTTTGGAGCGCGGACGCAGTCGAACGCATTGGCTTGGTCAACCGGGTCATCGACGACGCGGATTTTGATTCGGCCGTTGAAGCTTTTGCCAGACAGATGAGTCAGCTGAGCCCGTCCGCCGTCATGCTCACAAAATCTCTCCTCTACCAGGTCGATGGCATGTCGTTTGAGCAGGCTCTGCGAGCCGGAGTCGAAATGAATGCGATCGCCAGGATGACCCCCGATTGCCAGACGGGTCTCAAGAGCTTTCTCGACAGGAAGTAGGCCGCGACTCAACATGACATCCTCACGACAGGCAGGCGCTAGACCGGGTGCCATTACCGGCCGCATGAAGCTGACCATTATCGGAGTGGCCTCAGCGATCTTCATGGGTGCGCTGGAGAACACGGTCGCCGGGACGGCCATGCCGACGGTCATCGCGTCTCTTGGTGGAATAGAGCTCTATAGCTGGGTCTTCGCTGCGTACATCCTGGCAGCGACGATCATGACGCCGATTTGGGGCAAGATGGCTGACCTGCTTGGCAGAAAGCCCGCGTTCTTCGGGGGACTCGCCTGCTTCATCGTCGGCTCGGCGCTCTCCGGCGCAGCGCAATCAATGGCACAATTGGTCATCTTTCGGACGCTACAGGGTCTTGGCGCCGCAGCTCTCTTTCCGGTGGGCATGACGATCGTGGCCGATCTGCTCAATCTTGAACAACGGGCGAAGATCATCGGGTTGTTCAGCGGGATGTGGGGCGTGGCGAGTTTTATTGGGCCGATGGTTGGTGGCTATCTGACGACGTATCTCTCGTGGCGCTGGGTCTTTTATCTCTCGATTCCTTTCGGCGCAGCGGCCTGGATTATGGTTGGGGCCAGTTACACGGAGCGCTATCCGCGCGGTCCGATAGGCAAGGTTGACTACCAGGGGGCGATCGTCATTTCCTGTGCGCTGACTCTGCTTCTGCTCGTCGTCGAGCAAGGAGGTGGTTTTCGGTACTATCAGGTTGCGATCGCGCTTGGCGTGTGTGTTCTGCTCGGGCTTCTTTTCGTCTGGATCGAGCGCCGGAGCAGCGATCCGTTGATCCCGCTCGACCTTTTTCGCAATCGCATCGTCGTGCTTGCTCTCATTCACGGCCTCTTCGCCGGAATGTCGCTTCTCGGAACACTCAACTTTCTGCCGCTTTTCGTGCAGTCGGTACACGGGACGGATGCCATCGAGGCGGGTAAGATTCTGGTCCCATACATCATTCCGTGGGTTCTGGCGGCGCCGCTTGGTGGCAGGCTGATTCTGCGGTTCGGCTACCGCCCCGTGATCGCGGTCGGGATGACGCTGATCATCGCCGGGGCCATCCTCCTGGCCCAGGTAGACGAGCACACCGACCGGCTACACCTCTCCATCAACGTGGCCATTATCGGACTCGGTGGAGGGCTGACAATGGCCAGTCTCATGATTGCTGCGCAGCATGCGGTTCCAGGGTCGCGGCTTGGCGTCACGACCTCGATTGTTCAGTTCGCGCGAAGCATCGGCGCGGCCGTCGGGACGGCGACAATGGGTGCGATCATGAACTGGAAGCTGGCATTGGAAATGGCCCGTGGCCGCGCGCTGCTCGGGGGGCTCAGTGTCAAGGATCTCTCGACGATCATTCTTCCCGAGTCCCGACGACTCCTGTCCCCTGTGGCCGTCGGCTATTTGCAGCAGTCATTTGCCACTTCGCTGCGCTTCGCATTTACCTTTGTGCTCATAGCGGCGCTGATCGGCTCCTTGATCTCCTTCTTTGTTCCGAAAGGAAGCGCTCATGAGCTGGCCCACGCTGAACACCAGCCTGACGGGGCCCCGTCATGAGATCGGGCGGGGTGTGCGAAGCTAGCGCCCTATTCCGGCGAATCAACATTCCAGGTTTCCTTTAAATATTTGCTAATCCTTGGGGTTGTCAACTCGCGCATTGGTTCGGCTCAGCGGCAAATAGTTTTACCTGTCGTGTATGCGTTGGTTATAATGATGCGTTGTGTGATCACTCGGGTCGGACGCGATCGTGGGTCATGTAACGGAGCGACCATTAATGGATCAAATCTTCCAGCTCTTCTTCAAGTACAAGTGGTCACTGTTTTCGAAGGGTGACCTGCGATTGGCCGGCCGCCCCTCGTGGATGGTCATCGTGCTCATCGCCCTCGCGCTGGCGCTGCTTATTTATTTGCTCTATGTCCGTCCTGGGTATCGAATTACGTCGAAGCGCCAGATCGGATTGACGAGTTTGCGGGGTGCGCTGCTCGCGGTTCTCGCCCTGCTGATCATGCGCCCGGTTTTGGTCGTCTCCTCAGTGGTTCCCCAAAGCACATCGCTGACGATCCTGGCGGACGATTCCCGAAGCATGCAATTGACGGACGAGAATGGTCAGAGTCGGCTGCAGGCTGTTAAGGATCTGACAAAGCCGGGAGATGTCTTTCTCAAGGGCCTTGACGCCAGGTTCAAGGTCCGGCTGTATCGCTTCTCTGATGGGGCGAAGCCAATCGCCGCGACTGCCGCCCTTACTGGCGAGGGACCGGCCACGGACGTGGCCGACGCACTCAAGGAAGCAGTCAAGGATTCTGGAGGTCTACCGCTGTCAGCCGTCGTTCTGTTGACCGATGGTGCGGCCAACACACCGCGAGACCTGACGGCTCAGCTCCGAGAGCTGAGAGCGCGCAACCTCCCGGTCTTTACTGTTGGGGTCGGGAGCACACAGCGATTCAAGGATGCCGAGATAGTCAGAGTGACGACTCCGCGGCGAGTGCTGACCGGCTCAGCGGTGAGCGCCGAGGTGCTTCTGAGAGTGCACGGATACGGCGCCGGCAAGGCGACTGTGGCGGTCAGCGAAGACGGTCGAGCGATTAAAACCGAGCCAGTCGACATTCGCAGCAATGAAGCGCAGACCGTCAACATCGAGTTCACGCCGGGCTCAGTTGGCTCTCATCGATACACATTTGAGGTCAAACCCTTCGAAGGTGAACTGACGACAGAGAATAACGCGCAGGAGAGTCTCATCCAGGTAACCGACGATCACCCAAAGGTTCTCTACCTCGAGGGTGAACCGCGGTGGGAGTACGGGAAGATGCGAACTTCTCTGACGAGGAACGAAAAGAGCCTGGTGCTCGTCTCCGTGCTCCGATCCGCTGATGGGAAGTTTTACAGGCAGGGCGTCGAAAGCGGACAGGAGTTGGAGACCGGATTTCCAAAAACTGCAGAGGAGCTCTTTGCCTATCAGGGACTGGTTCTCGGTAGTATCGAGGCCAACTTCTTTTCTTACGACCAGCTGAAGATGATCGAGCAGTTTGTCGCAAGACGAGGTGGGGGCTTTCTGGGGCTCGCGGGCTCGCGCGCTTTCGATGCGGGAAAGTACGCGAGCACGCCGATTGCCGGCCTTCTCCCGTTTGATCTCAATGACAGGATCGACGAGCCGGAGATGCCGTCGGTCGCCAACTTCAAAGCTGAGCTGACTGCTCGCGGCAAAACGCACGCGGTGACGAGACTCAACGAAGACCGGGCTCTGAGCGCGAAGGCCTGGGAAGAGATGCCTCCAATCACGATCCCGGAAGTGCTCAGCCAGACGAAGCCTGGTGCGACGGTCATCCTCGAAGCACGAAGCCTGGTCGATCGGACGCGTACAGTCCCGCTTCTGGGCGAGGAACGCTATGGCCGTGGACGCACGATGGCTCTGACTGCGAGTGACACCTGGCGATGGCGCATGATGCTCGAAGCCAAGAACACTTCGCACGAAACTTTCTGGCGCCAGCTCCTTCGCTATCTCGTCAGCACGACGCCGAATCCGATGGAAGTCTATTCAGAGCGCGATGTCTATGCCGCCGGTGACCTCGCCGGTTTGCGGGCGGAGATCAACGACAAAAAGTTCGAGCCGATCAAGGACGCCCAAGTCGTCACCAGAGTGACAGCCCCCGACGGAAAAACGGTAGACGTCCCGATGACATTTGGTCTGACGGAGAACTCAGTTGACTATCGGGCAGACTACACGCCCAGCGAAAACGGTCTTTATCGCCTTGAAGTCGAGGCTCGTTCGAAGGGTGTCGTCCTGGGACGGGCGCAAAGCACCTTTTTGAGGTCAGAGAAATCACGGGAGTTTCATGACGCGATGCAGAACGCCGAGCTTTTGAAGCGGATCAGCGCCGAGACCGGCGGCAAGTACTACGAACTGTCGCGGGCGAAGGACATGATTGACGACCTTTCGTACCTCGAGGGAAGCAACTCCGAGCGAGTGAGCAAGGACCTCTGGGACATGCCGTTCAACCTGCTTCTCCTGGTCGGCCTCGCTTCAGGTGAATGGTTTCTGCGGAAACGCAGTGGCCTGGCCTAGGATTGTGAGTTCAATGAGATTTCGGCTTCGAGGATTGCTCCTGCTTTTTGTGCTCTCCGTTTCTGCCTGCGCGCAGGGAGTCGCGTCACTATCCGGGCCCCAGACGCGGCCGGGGGTAGTAGCTCCGAAACCGGATGCCCCGCCGACCTCGACGGCGCAGCCGGCGCCGACGCCAAAGCTTCCCGCCGACAAGAGCAAGTTTGCGATCATTGTCAGCGGTGTCGGTGGCGAGGAGACTTATTCCCGGCAGTTCGCAAAATGGGCAACCAGTTTGCAAGCGGCTCTTATCGAGCGCCTCGGCTTCGATGAAAAACAGACACTGCTGCTCATCGAGCGACCCGGTGAGGGACAGATGCGGTCGACTGCGGACGAGGTACGCAGGGCATTTTCGATTATCCGCGCTGCGGCCAAGGCCGACGATTCAGTCTTTGTTTTCATGATTGGCCATGGGAGTTCCGATGGGAAACAGTCGAAGTTGTCGCTGGTCGGGCCGGATTTGACCGCGCCTGAGTATGCGACGCTTCTCAAGAGCCTCGGAACAAGGAGACTCATTGTCATCAACACGACGAGCGCGAGCGGAGATTTTGTAAAGCCCCTGGCAAACGAAGGCTGGATCACGATCACCGCAACGCGAAGCGGCCAGGAACAGAACGCGACGCGGTTTCCTGAGTTTCTGATCGCGGCGCTCGGCAATCCTGAAGCTGATCTTGACAAGAATGGACGCGTCTCTGTTCTCGAGGCCTTTGAATACGCGGTCAAGGCGACGGCGAGCTGGTATGAACAGCAGGGACGACTGGCCACCGAACACGCGCTGCTTGATGACAACGGAGATGGTGTCGGACATCAGAAGGCTGAAGCGGGCGATGGCGGTCTCGCAAAGACGACCTACTTCGACTCACTGCCTCAGCAACAGGCTGGTGGGGATTCTGAACTCGCAAAACTCTTTGCCGAACGCATGCGGCTTGAGGGTCAGATCGAACAACTAAAGTCGCAGAAAGAGAAGATGAAGGTCGAAGAGTACGAAACCGAACTTGAGCGGCTCCTGATCGATCTTGCAACCTTGAACCAGCGTGTGCGCGCAAGGAAGCGATAGCAGGACGACCGGCAAAGTTACGAGGGATGGCGAAACGAGAACCGGCATTTCGATGAAGTGGTTTAACGGAAGACTGAGAAGCAACGGAGTAGTCCGCGTCGCAATTGCGATTGCGGTCTTCTGGTTTCCTATTTCCTGTAGCTCGGCTCAGGAAGCTGCCGCCCTGACTCCCTCGCAAGACCTCGCACAGGGCCACTACGCTGCCGCGATCGCCGCCTTTCAGCGGGTACTCGCGACCACGCCAGGAGACCAGACAGCCCAGACCGGGCTGGTGCGGGCGTTTCTTGAGACTGGAAAATACACGGAAGCAGAAGAGTCAGTAAGACGCTTTCTGATCGCACGCGCCGAGGACCCCGAGCTAAGACTACTCCGTGGAGAGGTGCTCGCCGCGACCGGGAAATATCGCGAAGCCCTCATCGATTTTGAACGTGCAGAGAAGGCAGCTCAGGGGACGCTTCGCCTCCGCAGCCAGCTTCGGCGGGCGGAAATGCTGGAAACCACGGGACAGGACGTCGCGGCATTGGAGCTCTTCGAAGCCGTGGTCACGGCGCAGGAAGCGGAGGACAAGTCGACGGCGGAGTCGATGGTTATCGCCGCTCGGGCGTTGACACATCTTGAGAGATTCAAGGAGGCGACCGACTTTTATCTCGATGCCATCGGCGAGGATGAAACCTTTCTTGAGGCTCAGCTCGGTGGCGGAGCTCTCTTTACTTCGAAGTATAACTACGAAGAGGCCGCCGAGTTCTTTCGTGACGCTCTCAAGATCAATTCAAATAGTGCGCTTGCACACCTGGGGATCGCGCGAAATCGACGGATCGAAGGCGCGGAGGGAATGCGTGAGGCGCTGACGAAGGCGCTCGAGGTCAATCCCTCCCTCGTCGAGGCGAGAACGCTGGCCGCCTTACTCGACCTTGAGGCAGAGAGCTACGACAAGGCGGCTGAGAATCTGACGAACGCGCTGCGGGTCAATCCAAACTCGCTCGAGGCCCATTCCCTGCGGGCGGCAATGTTCTATTTGCAAAACCGTGCGGCAGACCAGGAGGCCGAGGAAAAGGCGACGCTCGCGATCAATCCCCGATATGGAGCGCTCTATGAAACGATCGCTCATTTTTCAACGAACACCCGCCGCTACTCGCAGGCAGTCGCGTTCCTCCGTCGTGCGATAGATCTCAACCCGAAATCCTGGTCCGCGCACCTTGATCTTGGCACCGCACTCATGCGCACGGGCATGACCGTCGAAGGCCGCGCTGCGATAGAGACATCCTTCAAGGGCGATCCGTTCAATCTCTGGGCGAAGAACACACTCGATTTGCTCGATGCGATGGACGAATACAAAGAGACAACACGAGGAGTCTTTCTGATCAAGACAGCGGCAAAGGAGACGGAGGTCCTTGCGACCTACGCGGGTGACCTTCTCGAAGAGGCTTCGCGAAGTCTTGCGGCGAAGTACAAATTCACGCCGAAAACTCCAATCTGGGTCGAGATGTTTCCAAATCA
>JANNRD010000021.1:0-1922 GCA_031401095.1 Acidobacteriota bacterium | reverse complement strand
ACACACTGAAGCCCCCGCAAGTGCGGGCCAAGATGCGAGGAGAAGCCATGCCCAAGTACATCTTCGTGACCGGTGGAGTGGTGAGCAGCCTCGGCAAGGGTATCGCCGCCGCATCGATCGGGGCCCTGCTTGAGGCCCGCGGACTTCAGGTCACACTCCTCAAATTCGATCCTTATATCAACGTCGATCCAGGGACGATGTCGCCCTTCCAGCACGGGGAGGTCTACGTCACTGACGACGGAGCCGAGACCGACCTCGACCTCGGTCATTACGAGCGATTCACCAACTGTCGACTGACCCAGTCAAATAACTGGACAACCGGCCGCATCTATCTCTCTGTCATCGAGAAGGAGCGGAGAGGCGACTATCTCGGAAAGACCATTCAGGTGATCCCACACATCACCAATGAAATCAAGGATGCAGTCAAGAAGGTCTCGGACGGTGTCGATGTCGTCATCGTCGAGATTGGCGGAACCGTGGGTGACATCGAATCGCAGCCGTTTCTCGAAGCCATTCGGCAAATGGGAAATGAGGTCGGACGCGACAATGCGGTCTTCGTTCATTTGACCCTCGTCCCCTTTATCGCCGCATCTGGAGAACTTAAGACAAAGCCTACCCAGCATTCGGTCAGGGAGCTGCGAGCAATCGGTATTCAGCCCGATATTCTGCTTTGCAGATCCGATCGACTGATACCCCGGGAGCTGAAGTCGAAGATCGCGCTCTTCTGCAATGTTTCAGAAGAGGCAGTCATTACGGCGCGTGACGTGAAGTCCGTTTACGAGGTCCCGATCTGCCTTCGCGATGAGGGTCTTGATCGTCTGATCGCGGACCTGTTGCGCCTGCCCGGCGCCGAAACCGATCTTCGTCGATGGCAGAACCTCAGTAGTCAGACCTCAACGACGCGCGGCGGTGTCACCATCGGTGTGGTCGGGAAGTATGTCGAGCTCGAGGATTCATACAAGAGTCTCCACGAGGCACTGGTCCACGGCGGATTTGCCAACGACCTTCGGGTGACGATCCGCTGGATCGAGAGCGAGGAGCTTCTGACGGACGAGCGCTGGGAAGACCGTCTCCGTGAGGTCGATGCGATCCTCGTCCCCGGCGGATTCGGCAAGCGCGGGATCACGGGCATGATTCGTGCCATCGGCTATGCCCGGCGTGAGAAAACTCCATTCTTCGGGATCTGTCTCGGGATGCAGTGCGCATCGATCGAGTTTGCGCGTTTTGTCTGTGGACTCGATCACGCCGATTCAACTGAGTTCGACCCGGATACACCAGATCCCATCATCTTCAAGCTTCGCGATCTTCTTGGCGTCGAGAATCTGGGCGGAACAATGCGGCTTGGCGCCTATCCCTGCGAGCTCCGTACCGGGTCGCTAGCCGAGACGGTCTACGGACGTGAGCTCGTCCACGAACGCCACCGGCATCGCTATGAATTCAACCCGACCTACGCCGACAGCCTGGCTGAAAATGGTCTCATCTTTTCGGGCAAGTCACCGGACGGCAAATTTGTCGAGATCATCGAGCTTGCCGACCATCCCTGGTTTCTCGGCTGCCAGTTTCACCCGGAGTTGAGATCAAAACCTCTTGCTCCGCATCCGCTGTTCTCCAGCTTTATTCGCGCCGCGTATGAGCACCGCCTCCGTGATGAAATCGGCGAGGGCGAACTCCACGAGAGCGCCGCCGAAGGCGAGGCTACGCTGACTGACGAGAGATATTGAATGGAAGAGACTAACCAGAGACTAACCGCACGGACCAGCAACCTGAAGAGGCTCATTCTTGCTCTCGCGGCACTGCTCTCACTCGGCATGACGGCGACGGCCCAGGAGTTCGAGATCAAGCGGTACGATCTCAATGCGCGGGTAGACGTCCGCGAGCACCTGGTTGAAGTCGACGCGCGATTACAGTTGGTCAACCTCTCC
>JANNRD010000020.1:0-9772 GCA_031401095.1 Acidobacteriota bacterium | reverse complement strand
CGAACGAGCTCTTCTCTAGTAAAGACATGGTGGGTGGCAATGATGTGTTCCGACAAAGCCGTCAGCGATTGGTCGCGCCAATCTGTGCCGCGATCGCCCGCTAGACCACTCCGCTCGGCTTCCTCCAGAGAACGTACAACTGCATCCACAGGGACGCCGGCTGCCTCGCAAGCATCAACCAACGTGCGTTTTCCGCCGCAACAGTAGTCAATGCCAACGCGCTCAAACACCCGAAGCGCGCCCGATTGATTGACGGCGAGTTCACTGACCGTGTTCATCACATTGACAGACATAATTCCCATCCTCTCTTCTCGCCCGTTCGGGCGCTGGCGCAGATCCAATCGTTTGGTCCCAACAAACACTGTACCGGCTGTCGCGCCCGGGCACAGTGACCTAAGTCATCGATGGTACAATTCTCTTTGTGGTTTGATTTTCGGGAACGGAGGGAGTCGAGTAATGGGTTTTGAGGATGTACTGCTGGTTCACGAGCATTTGCGCGATCTCTTCTTCCAACACCAGGAATCGTTGCTCCAGTTGGATCTCAGATCGGCGCTCGAGCGACTCGAAGTCTACCGCCGGGAGCTGGCCGCGCATATGAGGGTCGAGGAAGAGCTCCTGCTGCCTGTCTACCGTCGAGCCGGAGCAATTCCGGGTGGGCCGCCGGAGTTTTTCACTGGCGAGCATGAGAGGATGCGTCAATTTTTAGCCCGTATCGCCGAGTCACTTAAGGATATGCAGGGCGACCGAACAAACCTCGCGAGACAGGTCATCAGGGTGTTTGACGAGGAAGCGGCATACAAGAGTCTGAACGATCACCACGACCAGCGCGAGCGCAACATCCTCTTTCCCGCGTTGGATCGCGTCACGACTGATGAAGAGCGGTCCGAGCTGATCGCGCTTTGCCTGGCTGCTAACAAGATCGAACGGAATCCCGGGATAAGGACAGTAGGTTGAAACTTCGATCCAGACTTGGATTGCCAAAGGAGCACGGCGCGTGGGCGATGCTCTATGTGCCGTTCGTCCTGGGTGTCCTGGTGGCGGGCAGAGCACCAGTGAGCCTGCTGCTGTTGTTTGTTGCAACAACAACGCTCTTCATTTCCCGGGAATCACTTCTGGTCTGGTGGCGCGGGCGTAGTCGCGGGAGACACAACGATCATGCAGGCTGGTTGCTGCTCACGTACCTCTCCATTGGGGCGCTGACGGGCGCGCCGTTGATTCTGGTCTATCGCCTCTATTGGCTACTTCCACTGGCAGCGCTCGGTGCAGCGCTTCTTGCGCTTAACGGGAAGCAGGCGACTGACTTGGAAGAACGCAACGTCTCGAGCGAAATCATGGCCATTGCGGGGCTGACGATGACCGCTCCGGCGGCGTACTACGTAGCCAGCAATCAATCGAGGCCGTTGGCGTTGGCGCTGTGGGGGCTGAGCGCAGCCTATTTTGCGAGCAGCGTCTTCTATGTCAAGCTGCGAGTCACGGTGCTGCACGCCAAAAGACCAGCAGACAAGCAGCGCGCCCGCTGGCAGTGCATGAGCTACCACGCTTTCTTGCTGGTTTCGCTGGGGGTGCTGGCGCTGACGCGCAGTCTCCCGCTTTTTGTGCTGATTGCCTTTGCGCCGGTGCTGACGCGGACGTTGTGGAGCCTGCTCAAGCCGGCAGAGCAACTCAACCTGAAGCGCATCGGCATTGCCGAGCTCATCTACTCGTTGATCTTCCTGCTTTTCACGACGCTCACCTTCCGATCATTATTCTAGGCAGATTCGCGGATTGGATGGCGGTCTGCCTGGTGGCACGTTCCCAGGGGGGAGATGCGGCCTGAGGAGCGCAGCCCTGGGAACGCGGAGCCCCAGCTCGGCACCGTCGTCTCTCGCCCACTCCGAGGAAAGAAGATATCTGCGGGCAAGATGCCCGATTTTTCAAACCGCGTGACTTGAACGCGTCCGGACTCGGCCTCAGAATGTCTGGCAATGGGCACCGACAAGATTGCAGCGCTGCGTCAGACTGCGCTCTTCAGCGGACTGAGCGAGATTGAGTTGCGCGCGTTGGCGGAACGCGCCATCGAGCGCCGACTGAGTCGTGGTGAGCTTCTCTTTGTTGCGGGTGACGAAGCGGCCGGACTGTTCGTCATCGTCTCGGGAGCTCTGCGCGCGTTTCGCGAAGGCGCGGACGGCCGCGAGCAGGTCATTCACGTTGAGCGTGCTGGGGCGACCATTGCCGAACTGCCCGTCTTCGATGACAAGCCTTACCCTTCGACCGTGGCCTCAGAAGAGGAGACGACAGTTCTCTTTCTGGCGAAACGGGACGTCAAAGCGCTATGCCTCGAGCATCCCGAAATCGCGCTCGCGGCGTTGAAGATGCTGGCCGGCCGCTTGCGAAAATGCGCTGAACTGGTCGAGGCGCTATCGCTGCGCGAGGTGGACCAGCGGCTGGCGCGCTGGCTGCTGTCAGAGGCTCGCAGCCGGGGGAAACGCTGCGCCAGCGGAATCGAGGTGACGTTGGTTCTGACGAATCAGCAGGTTGCGGCGCGCATCGGCTCTGTTCGCGAAGTCGTTTCGCGGGCGCTGGCGAGACTGCAACAGAACAACCTCATCGTCGTTGACGGTCGCCGCATCAGCATCCCAGACGAAGAGGCCCTTGCAATCTTCGCAGAAGGGTGATGAGGAGAGAGAACTAAGACACTCCCGCACGGGTTACTTCTTGAGGTACTGATCGTACCATTCGATCGCGTATTTGACCGCTTGTTCGCGCTGCTCGCGATAGACGCCGTAATGGGTGATGTTCGGAATGGAGATGTACTTTTTTTTCGTTCCAGCCATGCGATCGTATGCGAGCTTCGCCTGGTCCTCATTGCTGAAGAGTTCTTCCTTCTCGGCGACGATGAAGAGGACCGCAGGGGTCTTAACCTGAGCTGCCAGCTCGATCGGCGCGTAGCGTGTCATGTTCTCGCGGATCGGAGCGCCAATAAGTCGGCCGACCGTGACAGCCCGGGGCGCTGGATAGGGCTCGCCATGCGCGTGCCTGGTGGCTTCGGCAGAGGTCAGTTCCTGTTGTGTCTTGTCAGCCATGACCCAACGCGAATCGAAAGCACCGACCTGGCTGACGACGGCCTTGACCCGCGAGTCAAGCGCGGCGACATAAAAGACGTGCCCGCCGGAGTAGCTTGAACCGCGAATACCGATGCGATCCTTGTTGACGACCGGCTCGCCGACTGCCCAGTTGATGACGTTGAACCAGTCAGTCGTCTGCTCGAGCGGGTCGACGTATTCGCGCACCTCAGTCACTTCGGCAGTGAACTTCTGATTCTGACCTGAGATCGGTTTAATCGGTGAGGGTTTGGTCAGCACCAGACGCGAGTCGCTCTCTCCCCAGCCGCGGTAATCGAAGAGGATCACGAGGTAGCCGGCGTTGACGAAGTCGATCGCATCTCGGCGGAAGTTGGCGGCGACGCCTCCCCAACCGTGGGCCATGATGATTGTCGGGAGCGGCTTCCCGGCAAGCGACTTGAGCGAGAAGAGCTCCGCGTGCAACCGTACTCCCTCGCTGGTGATGTCAGCATTGCGAAAGTCGATATTGTCTGGGGCTTTGAACTGCGCCGACGGCGCAGTCAGTAATCGGGCCGGATCCGGCGGACGCGTCGCAGCCGGCTGTGTTGGCGTTTGCTGAGCGAGGATGCTTCCTGCCCCGATTGTGACAGCAAGTGTCACACCAAGAGCGAATCTGAAGATTGATCGATTGGTGCGCAAGAGATCCCTCCTTAAGATGGCGGCGTTGGCCTCGTGATTGTGGTTCAGTTCGTCAAATGGACGCTTGCGAAGGAGGAGACTCACGCGAGGACGCGAAAATGCATAACAGGATGGTTGCTCCGAGACTTTACTGTTTGACCCTCGACCCTCGTTCCCCTTCGCGTCCTTTCGCGTTCTTCGCGTCTTCGCGTGAGTCTTCCTCTTCGCGTGAGGCTTTCTCTCGGGCGTAGCTACAGACTCCAGCCCTTACGATACTCGCGCTGCAGGTACTGGTTCGCCTCGGCAACGTTTGTGATCTGCCCGGTTTCGCCGTCGTAATAAATCTTCTTCCCCTGACCCGTCTTCAGCGCCACCAGACCCAGCAGCATCGTTTCGGTGAGGCGTCCGGCATACTCAAAGGGACACGTATTCTTTTCCTTGCCCTTGATCGCATTGACCCAGTTCATCCGGTGCTTCGCGGACAGCCGTCCTCGCTCGTCGGTGGTTGATATGCGCTGGTGGGTCTTTGGCACCTTCGTCGCAACTTCCATGAGCGAGGCTGGGAACAACCTTGGATTTGACCCATAGGTGTCGTGCATGAGCACTCCCTTGTCACCAACAAACATGACTCCTCCACCTCGCTCCAGCGGCGGTGCGTCATCCGGGAGCGCGCTCGGCCGCCCCGGCATCAATCCTCCGTCGTACCACGTGACCGTCACCGGTGGCTGGCTGCCACGTTGCGGGAAGTGGTAGACAATCTGTGTCGCGAGCGGGAAGCTGACCGGCACGTTCTTGTTATCGGTACCCCACGGCGTCGAGGTCGCTTCGATGCTCGTTGGGTATCGAAGCCCGAGAGCCCAATAGGGATGATCGATCAGATGTGCCGCCATATCGCCGACTGCACCCGATCCCCAGTCCGTCCAACCACGCCAGTTGAAGGGATGATAGATGGGATGGTACGGGACTTCAGGTCCTGGCCCACAATAGAGATCCCAATTGAGTCCCGACGGAACCGGATACTCACCGACCATCGCGGTCGCGAGTGTCCGGTTGAGCTTCCGCGAGGTCCACGCATTGTCGGACAGCCCCGGCATCGGGGCGCCTTGCCCGCCTGGCCCACCCCGGCCGCCGCCTGGCCCACCCGCTGCCCCTGCTGCTGAGCCAGCGCCCGCGACCGGTACGTCTGCCGTTACCACGGTCGTGCCCGGACGTGGAACTCCCTGTGGCCAGATCGGGCGATTTGTCCAGACGTGCACCTCGCGAACCGGACCAATCACAGCGGCCTGAATCCATTCGTTGATCAGCGCCGCGCCTTCACTCGAATGTCCCTGATTCCCCATCTGGGTGACGACCTTGGTGCGTGCAGCGGTCTCGCGCAACACGCGAGCTTCGTGCACTGACCAGGCCATCGGCTTCTCGACGTAGACGTGCTTGCCGAGCTCCATGGCTGTCTTCGCGACAACCGCGTGGAGGTGATCCGGCGTTGCCACCAGGACTCCGTCGATGTCCTTCTGCGCTTCGAGCATCTTCCGAAAGTCCGCGTATCGTTTGGCTTTCTGATAGGCAGCCTGAACCTTGACGGCCGCCTCGTTTGGCTTGCCATCGCGCCCGACGGTCCGACTGCCAACCGCCGCGTCAACATAACCAAAGTCCACGTCGGCCAGGGCGACGATGTTCTGACCGTTGACGACAAGCTCAGTCGCGTCCGATGCGCCCTGGCCTCCGCAGCCGACGATCGCGATATTGGCCGTGTCGCTCGGTGCCTGGTAACCCACGCCGCCGAGTACATGACGCGGGACAATCATCGCACTCAGTGCGACCCCACTCGTGCCCGCTACGAACTTCCGTCTTGAGATACTATTTTCTGACATGTCCCCTCCACTAATGTGACCGCTGGTAGACAACTCGAATTCCATCGAAGACCTGCGATAGCCAGCTGCGAAAAGTAGATCACGACCCTTCGCGGCTTCGCGGCTTCGCGTGAGCCTCTTCCTTCCAAAGCGGATCGAGTCTGTCCATATCGCTGCTGATCCTGGGCTGGGTCCGTGATCGCTCGCGTGGACTATACGGCATTTGCTCTCAACGAAAAAGCCGCGGTTTCCGTCGCAATCAGGAGGGACATGCTTTATGGTAAGGGTGAATTTCCTGGTGATAGCTCCACGCGGGCCCTACCAGGGCAAGTTCTGACCCAGCGTCTGACACAAGGAGAGCCGATATGAAGAAGCATCTGCTGATTCCTGGAGTGGTAGTAGCCGCAGTTTTCTGCGTCTTCACGATCACTGGCAGTTCAAAGAACGGCAAGAACGTCGCGGTGACATTTACCAAAGATGTCGCCGCGATCCTCTACCAGAACTGCGCCGAGTGTCATCGACCCACTGGAGTCGCGCCGATGTCCCTCATGAACTTCAAGGAAGTCCGACCCTGGGCAAGATCCGTCAAGGAGCGTGTCGCGGACCGGACGATGCCTCCGTGGTTTGCCGACCCCAAACACGGTCAGTTCGCAAACAATCCGAGCCTCTCTCAGGTTGAGATCGACACAATCAGCGCCTGGGTTGATGCTGGCTCGCCGAAGGGTGACGAGAAGGACCTCCCGCCAGCTCCGAAGTTCGTCGAAGGGTGGGTCATTGGAACGCCAGACCTCGTACTCAGCATGCAGGAAGAGCATGCAGTGCCAGCCGACGGTACGGTTCCTTATCTCTACTTCCGAATCCCGACCGGCTTCACTGAAGACCGCTGGGTCCAGGCGGTCGAGATCAAACCGGGAGACCGTCGCGTCGTCCACCACGTCATCGCGACGCTGGAAGATGCTCAACGTAAACGCATTGGCGGACTCGGCGGGATTACACCAAACAAGACCGCCATCATCTCTCCTCCGGGCAGTGCTCGTCTGGTCAGAGCTGGTTCTGTGATCGTGCTGCAGATGCACTACACCACCATCGGAGAAGCGACCAAGGATCGAACAAGCGTGGGGCTGATATTCACTAAAGAGCGTCCAAAGATCGTCCTCGCGGGTGGCAACGCCATTAACACTGGCTTTGTTATCCCGGCCGGAGTTGCTAACCATGAAGTCCGTGCTTCGACGACTTTCAAGGACGATACTTATCTTTACTCGCTGATGCCGCACATGCACGTCCGGGGTAAGGATTTCACTTACACTGCGGTCTTCCCGGACGGGCGGACACAGGTGGTGCTGCACGTGCCGAAGTACAACTTCGACTGGCAATTGGACTATGAGCTGAAGGAGCCGCTGTTCCTGCCCAAGGGCACGAGGCTCGATTGCGTCGCACACTTCGACAACTCGACCGGTAACAAGTACAACCCCGATCCCTCAAAGAGCGTACGTTGGGGCGATCAGACCTGGGAGGAGATGATGATCGGGTGGTACACGACGGTCAGCTATCTTGATCCATCGGCAAAACCGAGTGTCGCCTCATCTTCGGGCTCAGAGCGGTAGTCTTGAGGAGCAGCAGGGGGCAGGATCAGCTTCTTCGTGAAGTGGATACCCTGCTCCCTGTTCCCTGCTCGCTACAACTGGCAGCTGACAACTGGAAAGAACTGTCCCGCCATCTTTTCTCCGCGACGAATGATCGGGACACCCTCAAGCATCGGCTCGTTCGAGTTCGACATCACCCCATCCAGGAAAGCGTTGATGACAGTTGCGCGTCTCGGTTTGTCGCTTCGGTTCTCGTACGACCCGTGCATCATTCTCGGATGGTGAAATGAGCACTCGCCTTTCTTGAGTTCAATCGCGACCGGTCGAAACTGCTCCTTCTGCTCGTCTGTCAAGACCCTCTGAATCGCATCCATGTCACCGGTCAGCCCCGTCACTGGGAGATCAGGCCAGCGATGACTGCCCGGTACGTAATGCAGGCATCCATTGTCCCGCGTCGAGTCGTCGAGCCCGATCCAACAAGTCAGGTGAGCCAGCGGGGTAGTCCGGGTCCAATACGAATAGTCCTGGTGCCAGGCGACAACGCCCCCGTCAAATGCCGGTTTGCAAAACAGTTGATCGTGCCAGAAACGGACTCCGCCACCGAGTAGCTGGGACGCAGCGACAGTGAACGCAGGATGCCACAGCAGATCGTGGAAACCGGGCATGATTCGCCAAGCCCCCAAAGCATGAAAGAGGGACCGATTCGGGGCAAGCGACTCATTCGCGTGAAACTCGTAGAACAGGTCATGTCCGGGATGCGCAGGGTCCATCAGTTGGTCCAGCTCTTCGCGCAACACCTCGACCTGATTGTCGGTCAGTATGCGAATTCCCTTGACGTAACCGTGTTCGTGGAAGAATTCAACCTGTTCACCGCTCAGCCGAAACTGTTCCCACTCTGGTGCAGTACGCGGCAGCGAGAAGAGGGTCCCAAGGGGCTTGTCATGAACGGATAGATCCTTGACCATGCCGCGCCCTCCTCCTACTTCGCAAGCCAGCCGCCATCGGGCGCCAAAGCCTGCCCGGTGACGAAGCTCGCTTCATCCGAACACAACCACAAAACAGCGTGTGCAATCTCTTCTGTCTCAGCAATGCGGCCCATCGGGATATCGTTGGCGAGCATTTTCTCAAACTCGCCAGGAAAGGCATCGATTGCGGTGTCGACTAATTCTGAGTGCGTGTAGCCGGGACACACAGCGTTGACGCGAAGACCTTGCTTCGCATACTCGAACGCGGCGGTCTTTGTTAAACCGATGACACCGTGCTTGCTGACGGCATATGGCACGTGCCCGACGGTGCTCGCAGCAAGGCCGTATACCGATGAGTTGTTGACGATTGCGCCACGTCCGTTGTTGAGCATTTCAGGGATCTGATACTTCATGCACAACCAGACTCCCTTGAGATTGGTATTGATTACTCTGTCCCAATTCTCTTCCGTATGATCTGCGGTATTGATCAGTGCGTCTCCGCCAATCCCGGCGTTATTGAAGGCACAATCCAGTTTTCCGTAAGTCTTGACGGTGAGCGAGACCATGTTGATGATGTCCTCGGTCCTGGTGACATCGGTTTGAACAAAAAATGCTTCGCCTCCCTGGTCCTTGATCTCGCTGACGGTCTGCGCACCCTGGTCAGCACGTCTCCCGGCGATCGTCACCTTTGCTCCTTCCCTTGCAAAGGCAAGCGCCGATACTTTGCCAATTCCTGAAGTTGCTCCGGTAACGATCACGACCTTGTCTTGAAATCGCTTATTCATGGGCTTGTTCCGTTCCTTGATCCTCGTAATCCTGTCCTTGCAGTTTGCAGCCCCTGGAGTCCTTGCTTCCTGGTTGTCCCAGGGTGGCTAGATAAGTGGCCCGACTAATTGCCCGACTAATTGATCCATTGCTCCTTTCCTTCAGATCCTGCAAGTCAGTCAATTCTTCCTCGCGGCCGGTTGGCGGAATGCCCGCTCCACCATATCGTTCGGGTCGGTGGACACCGGGCCATCACGCCACAACCAGCGCATCATCTCCGGCATGATCGCCCCGCCGAATTTCTGTCCGTGCAGATTCATGCCCCACGTGTAGCTGACGTCGTATCCCTTCTGTGTGAGCGCCTTCATGAGCCGCACATTCTGATAGAACCAGTCTCGCTTCTCGTCGTACACACCGTTGCGGATGCCGCGATTGTCGTTCCGCCCGTCGCATAAGAAGATGCGGATCGGCTTCTTCTCGCTCGCCAGAACCTTTTCGGGATAGACATGCCCGCCCCGCAGATTCACGAAACTCCCGACGTTGCTCAACACCTTGCGGAAATGGCTGGGCCGCTCCCAGGCGACCGTGAAGGCCGCGATCGCGCCAGAGCTCGAACCACCGATTCCATGCTGCTCCGGATCCTTTGAAATGTTGTACTACTTATAGAGCACCGGCATCAGCTCTTCGGTGATCACGCGAGCGTACTTATCATCGAGGGTGTTGTACTCGGTGGGGCGGTTCGTGGTCCCGTCGCCCCAATTCTGCGGCGTGGGTTCGGGCTGCTCGGGCGTGCGACCCGGATTGATGAACACTCCGATCATGACCGGAATCTCGCGCCGGTAGATCAGATTGTCCATGACGTTCTGTGCCCGAATATCCCCGTTTTCATC
>JANNRD010000019.1:0-3059 GCA_031401095.1 Acidobacteriota bacterium | reverse complement strand
GGCGAAATCGTCGCTCTTTTTCTCGAGGCCTTCACCCATTTTGTACCGAGTAAATCGACGAACCTTGACCTTCTCCTTGGTTTCGCCAGAGAGACGCGTCACCAGCTCACCCACGGTAATCGCCTGGTCCTTGACGAACGGCTGCTCGAGCAGGACGGACTCAGTATAGAACTTATCGATTCTCCCCTGGATCATTTTCTCAATGATCTGCTCAGGCTTGGAGGCGTTCTTTGGATCAGCCATTGCCTGGCCGCGCGCGATCTCGCGTTCCTTTTCGACGAGCTCTGAGGGAACATCTTCCTTGGTCAGGTATTGTGGTTCAGCCGCGCAGATGTGCATTGCCAGGTCTTTGACAAAGCGGAGAAAGTCATCGGTGCGAGCGACAAAGTCAGTCTCACAGTTGACTTCGACGAGGACGCCCACCTTGCCGCCCATATGAATGTAGGAGCCAACGATGCCTTCAGCGGCGATCCGACCCTCGCGTTTTTTGGCGCTGGCGAGACCCGCCTTGCGCAGAATGTCGATCGCCCGCTCCTCGACGCCATCAGATTCTGTCAACGCCTTCTTGCACTCCATCATTCCCGCGCCTGTCTTCTCGCGCAGGTTCTTGACCATCTCTGCAGTAATTGATGCCATTGTCACCTCTTGGTTCGTTTTTCAGTGGCGGGGCCTCGGCTCGTCATTCTCGCTCATCAGCTTGCCGTGCCCGACCCGGTATTCGTCGTCCAGCGATTCTGCAAAAACGGCGCTGCCGTTGCTCGCGGCTGCGCCGTTCTGAAAAACTTCGGTCTGGTTGCGGTGCCGCACACCGCTCTCCGCCCCCCGCTTGGTTAAGCCGTCGTCTCCACCGCATTGGCTTCGGTGGAGGCTGGTTCCACGGGGGCAGGGACCTCAACTGGCATGGCGATTTCGGCATTTGGGGCCGCGACCGCTGCTGCCGGTTCAATGGCAGCCGTCTCTGCGGGTGGTGCGACCTCCTTCTGACCAGTGGGCGCGCCAGCGGGAGTCGCGATTGCGGGACGCGGGCGTCTTTCAGTTCGAGGGCCACGATCACCTCGATCTGGGCGATCGCCACGCCGTCTTTCCCCACGCTCACCCCGCTCGCCGCGATCTCTCCTTGGCCGTGCTGAAGGGTCCGCCACACCGCCAGACGCAGCCAACTGCTCTGCAGCGATGGCCGCCTCCTCAGTCTCCTTCTGTTGCGCCAGTTGATGGCCTTCGAGAACCGCATCCGCAATCCTCGAGGCAAACAGCCTGACGGCGCGCAAGGCATCGTCATTGCCCGGGATGACGTAGTTGACCCCGTCCGGGTCGCAGTTCGTGTCGACCACAGCGACAACCGGAATGCCGAGCTTGTTAGCCTCTTTGACGGCGATCTCTTCCTTGTTTGTGTCGATCACGAAAATGACATCCGGAAGACGCTTAAGGTCCTTAATTCCGGAGAGATTCTTCTCAAGTGCCAGTCGTTCGCGCTCGATCTGCAACCGTTCCTTCTTGGCAAACTGCTCGATGCGGCCATCCGCCTGCATCGCGTCAATGTCCTTCAATCGCTTGATCGACTTCTGGATCGTCTGGAAGTTCGTCAGCAACCCGCCGAGCCAGCGCTGATTGATATAGAACTGATTGCAGCGCGCCGCCTCGTCTCGAACCGCATCCTGTGCCTGCCGCTTTGTACCCACGAAGAGAAGCGTCCGACCAGAGTGTTGGCCCATCAAGTCGGTGACGAACTTGATCGCGTCCTTGAACATCCGCTGCGTCTTCTGCAGGTCGATAATGTAAATGCCATTGCGCTCGCCGAAGATAAACTCCTTCATCTTCGGGTTCCAGCGTCGAACCTGATGTCCAAAGTGAACACCAGCCTCGAGCAGCTCCTTCATCGTTACTGTAGCCAATCAGACCTCCGTCAACCCAATGGGTTTGTGTACTCACAGGCTCCGAGGTTCGTCGTGCGAACAACCAGGATGGAGCCGGTAATGGATTAATGGCCGCACGCCCGAAAAGCCCGAGGAAGCTTCCCAGGGTTTCAGATGGCGTCAGGCCACAGAACTACCGTTTCGAGAACTGGAATCGCTTACGAGCGCCCTTCTGCCCGTATTTCTTGCGTTCCTTCGCCCGCGGATCACGGGTCAGCAGACCCGCGCGTTTGAGCTTCTTGCGCAACTCCAGGTTGAATTCGCAAAGGGCACGAGCGATTCCGTGACGGACAGCTCCAGCCTGACCCGCGGCTCCGCCACCTTCGACGTTGACGAGGACGTCAAACTTGCCGAGAGTGTCGGTGATCTGCAGCGGCTGCCGGATAATCATGCGCAGCGTCTCGTTCTTGAAGTATGTATCGATCGGCGAGCGGTTGACTTGGAATTCGCCGCTCCCGGGTCGAAGATAGACCCGAGCAGTTGCACTCTTCCGTCGCCCTGTTCCGTAAAACTGAATTTCAGCCACTTGTGACTTCACTCCTGATTCTTTCAACTTTGTTAACGCGCCGCAACCTTTTTAGCAACGGGCTTCTGAGCCACATGCGGATGCTCAGCACCCACATAGACCTTCAGTTTGCTGCCCATGGCTCGGCCCAGCTTTGTCTTTGGCAACATCCCCTTGATCGCAAGTTCGAGCAGGCGATCCGGCCGCTTCTCCAACAGGTCACGCGCGCGGATTTCTTTCAAACCGCCGGGCCAACCCGTATGGTGCCGGTACATCTTGGTGTTTACCTTGTTTCCCTTAAAGATGACTTTCGCGGCATTAATGACAATGACGTGATCGCCCATATCGAGAAACGGAGTGAACGTCGGCTTGTGTTTGCCCATGAGAAGATGAGCGACCTCTGTGGCCAGCCGGCCGACGGGCAGGTCCGTTGCATCAACGACATGCCATTGGCGATGATCCTCGAGCCCTTTACCGCTCGGAAAGTATGTCGACATAGATATGATCTCCCTACCAAACCGTGAAAAACGCGAACCTGAAGAATATGGAAAAGCGCCGGAAGTGTCAAGGTGAGAACGCCCTTCGGGTGTGCGTCATGAAAGTTAGAGGGTCAGGCCACACGGGTCACCCAGTAGTCTTCA
>JANNRD010000018.1:0-9745 GCA_031401095.1 Acidobacteriota bacterium | reverse complement strand
TGATGCGCGCTCGCGCCTGCGATCGAGCGATGGACCGCTGACCGTGCAGCGTCGCCGCCTCGTTCGCGTTCCGGCCTCGTCGGCCAACCTGGGCCCCGGCATCGACGCGTTCGCGGCCGCTCTGGCGCTGCACATGGAGCTGGAGGTCGTGGAGACGCCGGGGACCTTCGCGGTCGAGACCGATCTCGCGATCTCCCGCGACCGTCGCAACCTCGCCGTGCGCGGCTTCGAGCGCCTCCATCCTGCCGATGGCTTCACGTTTCGGATCAGCAGCGACATCCCGCTCTGCGGTGGCCTTGGGACGAGCGCGGCGGCCTACGTGGCGGGACTTGTCGCCGCCGACAGCATCTTTGAGCTCGACGCCGACCTGCTGACTCACGCGACCGCGCTGGAAGGACACCCCGACAACGTCGCCGCCGCGTTGCTCGGGGGCATCGTCATCTGTGCCGACGGCGAGGCGACGCGCCTGGACCCGCCCGAGGGGCTGGAGGCCGTGCTCGTCACGCCTCTCAAGGAGCGATTTCAGCTCTTTCCTAATCTGACGGATACCGGAGAGTACCGGATGACGCTCGATGCCGGCGTTTCGGCCAAGCTTTTCAGTTTCCTTGATTGGCAGTTGACGGTCAGCGATCGCTATCTGAGTAATCCGGTCGGCGGCTCCAAGAGCAATGACCTCCTTCTGACCACCGGTCTCAGAGTAAACATTCGACCATAAACGGCAGTGAACTGTGCGAAAGTGGCCGTCGTGCAGTTGAGACGAGACAAATATGAGATCAAAGTGTTGTCGTGCCGCATTCGCGCTCGGTGTGTTCATTCTGCTTGCTCCACTTGTCGCTCTCGGACAGGAGGTCGGGCCCGTTTTCAGGGCCGGCATCGCGAGACGTGACATCACGCCTCGGGAGCCGGTGCCGATGTGGGGATACGGAGCTCGGCACGACGCGCTCTCTGATGGAGTGATCGACCCGCTCTTTGCCACCGCGCTTGTCATCCAGGCGGGCGCGACGAAGTTGGCGATTGTCGGGCTGGACCTCGGTCGAAGCCCTGCTGAAAGGTCCCTGCAGCGGATTCGCGAGCGAATTCGCCGTGAGGCTGGGATAGAGTCGTCCTTCATCGCGGCTTCGCACACACATCACGGACCGGTGCTCGAGCTCAGCGATGAGGCCGGCAAGGGGAAGGGCAGGTTCGATGCGGCGTTACGTTACTACGGTCAGCTCGAAGCGGGGATTTCCGAGGCGATCATCGAGGCCAATCAGAAACTAGCGCCTGCGCGAGTCGGAATCGTCTCGGGTCAACTCAATGGCTTCAATCGGAATCGCCACACGAAGATTGAGCCGAAGCCTACCGACCGCGACCTGACCGTCATGCGGCTGGATGATCTGAGCGGAAGCCCTCTTGCGATGCTCGTCAATTTCACCGCCCATCCGACAATGCTTCCCGCCGCGACTCTCAAATTCTCCGCCGACTATGTCGGAGCAATGAGACAGACGATCGAAGAGGCGATCGGCTGCAAGGCGGTCTTCATGCAAGGAGCTTCGGGCGATCAGTCGGTCAATGAGGGGCCAAATCGGGGCTATCAGGCGTTTGGCCAGGCTCTTGGACGAGAGGTCCTAAAGTTGTCCGCAGGCCTGACAACCGCACCGGCAGCGAAAACCTCGCTCGACGTCAGAGAGGAGCGAACTAAGTTTGCGGCAAGGGTCGATCTAGCCAACCCACTCGTTCGCAAGATGTACGAGACAGCATTTTTTCCGGAGCTCATCCCTAACTTTATTGACGAATACGCTGATGGTGTCAAACCGCGGCTGACCGTCGCCTTGTTGAATGGCGAAGTCGCGCTCGTTGGAGTGTCGGGAGAATTCTTTGCCAGCCATGCGATCCGGCTCAAGGAGCGGGCACGCGTCAAACATCTCCTCTTCCTCGGATACAGTAACGGCTATCACCAGTACTTCCCGACAATCGAGGCTGTTGCCGAGGGTGGATATGGAGCAGATCAATCCGTCTCGCCGGTCGCGATCGGAGCAGGCGAGCAACTGATGAATACAGCTCTCCTCTGGATCTACCAGATGTTAGGGAAGATCAAGTAACGATGAGGTCGAACGCGCGCGCCTGGAAGGAATCGAGCAGTACTGGCGGGGACGGCGACGCCGTCAGATGTGATCCTTCGCGAATTCTTTGAAGGCGATGGCTGCGGACTTCGGATGTCTCATCCCGTTTGCGTAGTAGGCGTCAATCGGGACAGAGACAGTTTGATGGACCTGCTCGGCGAGGGCATCGACGTCAGTCTTACCAAGATTTTCGGTATCGATTGTCTCGTGAAGGTAGACGATGATCCTCGATGGGTAGAGCATCCAGCTCCCCTTACGATTGAATTCATAGGAACCGACGATGCTCATTGGGACGATCGGGCAACCAAATTGCTGTGCCATCCGAAAGACACCTGGCTTGAAGGGTCCGACCCGGCCGTTCCGGGTCCTGCCACCCTCAGCGAAGACGATCAGGCTGACCCCACTCTCGATAGCCGCCCGGGTTTGTTTGACCATCTGTTTGTAGGCGGCGGTGCCACCGGAAAGAGACACTGGGATGTTGCCGAACCGTTTCATCATCCAGCCATAAGCGGGGATCTTGAAGTGGGATTCCTGCTCGAGCCCCCGCACAAATTGCGGGATCGCCGAATAGATGACAAACGCGTCGAAGAGGTTAACGTGATTGCAGACGAAGAAGCTGGTCCGGGATCGATCGAAGCCTGGTGAGAAGCGGACCTCAAAGCGGACGCCGGCAACGCGAAGGATGTTGCGAAAGAACCAGCGCTGCGGGCGATCATTCCAACGTGGATCTATGAAGATGCCAAGTGCCACCAATGCCGAGCAGATCGGAAAGAAGTGGACGGCACTAAGTATCCAGATGACGATTGTGCGGGCGAGGTAGTAGGTTCTCGTCATACCATTACATTGAGAGCAGAAGGCAGAACTTCGAGCGACTCGCAGTGAAGGGTCAGGACCTCGCCGTCGACCATAATGTCGATGGGCTCGTCGAAGGCGAACTCGACCTTCCGCGCGGGTCCGTGCCAGATCTTCGGATGAGTGATGTGCGAACCATCGTATACCTTTGGAAAGTTGCTCAAGAAGTCGAATCTTCCGGCCGACCAGCGGACGATCTCGATTTGACCGTCGGACGTATTTGCCTGCGGAGCAAGCATCATCTTGCCACCCGTAAACTTGCTGTTATTGAAGATGAGAAGTGCGGTCCGATCGCGCTTGAACTCACTCGAGTCGTCGATCCGGATCGAGAATACACGCTGTTGAAAGCGCGCCAGACAGAGAACCACAGCAAGGAAGTACCCGGCTTGGCCCAATCGCTTGAATCTGCGATTCGCAAGCGTGCAGACGTCGGCAACAAAACCGAAACTGAGGATATTGATATAGTAAAGATCGCCTTCCTTGTGATGTAGCCGAATGACATCACACGGTCTCTGCCGACCGGCGACGATTGCATCTCGCGCGGCCGGTACGCCCTCCTCAGAGAAGTCACGAAGAAAAGAGTTGCCAGTGCCAAGCGGAAGGAAACCGAGCGTCGGAGGCTCATCATCGAGCGCCTCGGGAAAAAGCCCGTTGACGATTTCATACGAGGTTCCGTCGCCACCGACGGCAAGGAATCGCCGGTAACCCTGTCGGTAGGCCTCGCGGGCTATCTCAATGCCATGCCCAGCGTGACTCGTTTCGGCGACCACTATTTCCAGACCCGCCGCGCGAAGCTCAGCAAGCGCGGCGGGGAACAGCTCGCCACATCGCCCAAATCCCGCGGCGCGGTTAACGACTGCGAGGTAGCCAGTTCTCATAGGTCGACGACCGCAGTTCGGCGATCATAACGCTGCCGGATATGATCGGCGAGCGCGAAACGCTTGATCTTCATCGAGGCCGTGCGCGGGAAGTCGCTATCGACGACAAGATACCCGCTGACGCGCTTGAAATTGAGAAGTCTTCCATTCCTCGTCTGAAGCTGTTGGAGCAAGGCTTCGTTCAAATCCTGGCCCTCATCGAGTCTGAGGACCAGGATCAGCTTTTCGCCGAGCATCGTCCGCTCCGGCCAGACATAGTTCGCTGCGAAGACGCAGAACTCTTTAACCGGGGTCCCTTCAAAGGCATTCTCGATGTCCTCAGGATAGACATTCTTGCCTTCCTCAGTAACGATCATATTCTTGACACGGCCAAAAAGCTGCAGGTGACCCATTCCGTCAAACCGTCCGAGGTCGCCGGTCAGGAGCCAGCCATCGACGATCGATTCATCTGTCAGTTCCGGATCGTCGAGGTAGTGAGACATGACCGTCTTGCTTCTGATCGCCACCTCGCCGATTCCTTCTCCATCCGGCTTGACTATTCTGACCTCCATCCCGGGAAGTGGCTTGCCAACGCTATCCGCTCGAAATGGTTTGAAATCATTGAGTGTGACTGCAGTCCCAGCCTCAGTCAGTCCATAACCGTTGCCCACCTGGATCCCAAGATCATAGAAAAACTGCAGTGTCTCGGGGCTCATGAATGCACCACCGACAAAGAAAGCCCGCAGCTCTCCGCCGAAGGCTTCGTGCACCTGTTTGAGTAAACGTCGGCTCAGCCCGGGATTGGGTCGCTTCCGGGTGAGAGTCCGGTTCAGCGCAACGAGTCGGTCGAAGATGAACCGCTTATGAACTGGCAGTTCGTCAAATCGCTTTCTCAGTCCGACCTCAAGATTCTTGAGGACCGTCGGAACGAGGGCCATATACGTGATCTTGTAACGTGAGAAGGCCTCGCGAACATACTCCGGCCGAAGGGTTCGCAGGTGAACCACCGCCGCTCCGCAGACAAAGGGGCCGATAAAGCCCACCATGAAATCAATCGCATGATTTGTGGGAAGAATGCTTAGATAGCGGACACCTGGCCAGAATGGGTACAGTGATGTCAGGGCGACACATTGTTCGAGGTAGTTCTCGTGTGTCAGGACGCATCCTTTTGGACGGCCTCCCGTGCCGGAAGAATAGACGATGCACGCCCAGTCGGACCGCTCGCGATCGACAAACACCGGAGCGCGATCGGCGGCCGCACCAGCCGCGAGTTCCCAGGTTTCGGCTCCATCCAATTGAGCGCCGTTCGGGGCGTCTGTGACGATCACAGATTTGGCCGAGAAGCCCCCGAATCTGTCACTCGCGACCAGTCCTCGCCAGATATGATATTCGGTGACAAGCACCACAGCCTGCGAGTGTGCAAGCAAGCCAAGCTGCTCGTCCGCTGTGAGCTTGTAGTCGAGCGGTATGAGAACACCCCCAGATTGGAGGATCGAGTAGGCGGCGACCAGCCATTTGGACTGGTTGGTCATGATGATCGCGGCCCGGCTTCCAGCAGAGAAGCCGCGGTCCTGCAGATATCGGGCAATCGGTCGCGAACTCTCGCCGAACTGGCGATAAGTCAGTCGCCCGTTCTCGCGCTCGCGATCCGCTTCGATGAGGCAGGTCTCGTCCGCGAATTGACTAACCGCAGCGCGAAGGGCCGCGCCCAACGATTGGTATTTGCTGAGGTCCAACATCAGAGTCTGGATTGGATGCGACTCGCAAGTGTCTGGAAATCAGTGACTCCCTGAACTTCGTAGTCAGGGAGCTCGACGCGAAAATGGTTCTCAAGCCGCGTCAGAAGCTCGAGCGCCTGAAGACTATCGATCTTAAGCGTCTTGAAAAAATCGTCACTCGCGCTGAGAGTCTCGCGTGGCACTTTGAAGTGAGTCGCAGCGAGATCGAGAATTTCCGCGACAGTTCGCTCAATATCCGCCATTCGTTCAGACCTCCATTACCAGGCCGGTTCGGTCACTTGGTGGTTAATAAGGTGTCTCGGTCAATCCGAAACCAGCCTGCCTGAGAAACTAGGGTAGGTACGGTTGCGCGTCGCTGGCTTCGACGAACCTCCGCAAGCCTGCGTCGACTGCCGGACTCTCAAACAGCTCACAGAATATCTCGATCTCCCGGCTTAGATCAGCATAGGGAATCGGCTTGATGAATGCCTTAGCCTTGGTGCTCGTTGCCCGGTCGAACTTTCCGATTTGGGCTGCGGTCGACCTTGCAATCCTGAGCGTCTCGCCCTCGGCCGCTACCTGACTGACGAGGCCGATCATCTGTGCCCTCGTGGCATTGATACTTCGACCGGTCAGTAACAGGTCGCGGACGACACCATTGGGAATATCCCGCTTGAGGCGCGGGATTCCCCCAAAGCCCGGGATCAGACCGAGGCGCAACTCGGGAAAGCAGAATCTCGCCATTTTGTCAGCAATAATCAGATCGCACGTTAACGCAAGTTCGAACCCGCCGCCGAAGCATACCCCATTGACGGCCGCGATGGTCGTCAATGGAGAGGAATCAATCGTGTTCAGAACGCGGTGGATGCGCTGGAGAAAGTCCCGCACCCCAATGACCGAGTCTTCTCGCGTCACCTCTTTTGATCGGCGGTAGAGTTCACGCAAGTCGGCCCCAGCACAGAATCCCGCGGGCATTTCGCTAAAGATGATCAGCGAATGGGCGACCTCGCAGAGACCCGTCAACGCCTCCGTAAAAACCTCAAGGTCGGCGAGGGTCTGGCTGCCAATCTCATTGCACGGCGAGCGATGCAGCTTAAGCTCGACGCATCCGTCAGCGAGTGCCCAGCTCAAGGTTTCACGATTGAAGTCTGTCATAGCGGCCTTAGGCTCCAACCTTGCGCGAGCTATAGAGCCCTTCGAGCTCTTTGCCATAGTGAGCTGAAATCGCATCACGCTTCAGCTTACCATTTGCCGTTAGCAAGCCACTCTCGATTGTCAGCGGGTCAGCCTGAAGGAGGAAGGCGCGCACGTTCTTGTAATGAGGGACTTTCATATTGGCAACGGCAATGGCGGCTTCGACCTGTTGACGGCTGACGGGTCCCGCGATAATGGCCGTCAGGTAGCCGCGACCGTTACCGTGGACGACAACCTGCGCCGCGACGGGAAGCGCGCGCTCGATGGCCTCTTCGAGAGGTTCTGGAGCGACGTTGTGTCCGGAACTGAGAATCAGCAGATTCTTGATTCTGCCGACGATCGCCCAGTTGCCTCGTTCATCGACGGATCCCTGATCACCCGTGTGAAACCAGCCGTTGCGAATGACCGACGCCGTTGCTTCGGCACGGTTCCAATACCCCGGAAAGATGTTTGGTCCTCGCAGGAGAATCTCATCTCCGTCACCGAGCCTCATCTCGATGCCTGGAATAGCTGGCCCAACTCGTCCAGGCCTGTAGTGGCGTGGATCGTCCATGGTGCAGATCGCTGTCGTCTCGGTTAGCCCATAGACCTGCAGCACGGGAATTCCGAGCATCATGAAGAAGAGCTGAGTCTCCTTTGAGAGCGGCGCTGACCCGCAGATAAGCGCCTTCAGCGACGGCCCAATCTTCTTCCTTATCCGCGAGAAGAGTAGCCAATTGGCCAATCCAACCCAGAGTGCGTCGATGCCAAGGGATTGTCCCTCAAACCCGCGAATCCAGGCCGATTTGCCCTTCCTGTAGATGGCGCAGACAAACCACGGTTTTTGGGCGATCTGGCCCTCGACACCAGCTCGAATCCGTTCGAGGAGCGCGGGAACATTGAGACAGTACTGTGGCGACGCGAGCGCTAGATCATCCGCCAACTTTGCCAGATCGGTTGAGAGCGTTAGCAGACTATTCCGCGAGAGACATGAGAGAAGCAGGATCCAGGATCCGGCAAAGCAGAATGGCAAGTAATGGAAGACCTGATCGGGCTCTCTCTGACCCTTCATGAGAGAGTCCAGCCTCGACCCGGTACACGGTAGCATGTGATTGATATTTCCGACGTTGAGGACCACACCCTTCGGTTCGCCTGACGTACCGGAGGTATAGATGATGGTCACCGGGTCGGCGTCTCCGAGCCCCGCGTTGGTCGCCTCTGGTTCCGGAACGGTAGCGAGGGCCCTGGCAGAACCCGCCGCGCCTCTGAAGACCTCATCGAAGAGAACGATCGGCGCTGCATCTGTCCAGCTCTCGAGTATCGCCTTGCTCAGGATGGCGTCGCTGCAGAGCACAACCGACACGCCACAGTCTTTCATCATGAAGACAAGCTCCGACGCTGCCTGACGTGGATAGAGTGGAACGACGATCGCCCCCTCGGCTATGAGGGCCAGGTCGAGGGCGGCCCAGCGAATGCTGTTGTGACCCAGAATCGCACACCGATCGCCCTTCTTGACACCCCTGTCCTGGAGATAGGACCGGGCGGCGGCAATCAGATCGAGAACCTCGCTGCCCGTCGCTGTCAAGAATAAGCCGTCGCGAATCTCGCGCATGATGACGCGGTTCGCGCTCCGGACGAGCCCCTCGAAGATGTTCTCGAGGAAATTCATGATCCGTAAGTCTCCAGCACCTGACGCAGCGTTGGACTCAGTGGCGGCAGATAGTCTTCCCAATTCCTGATGCCGTTGCCAACCGGGAACTCGGGATAGCACTGTTGCAACTGCTCCTCAAGGAAAACGCCCATGCGCGCCATGACCTTGAGATTTCGCGCGACCGTCCTTCCGATGCCTTCCCGGATCGCGTCATTCTCCGTGAGGAGTCGGCGCATCATGACGATGAGCTTCTCTTCGAGATCGGGATCGTCAACCGTCAGCAGAAGGTCCTCGTGTCCGCGTTCAATCATTAGGTTGCGAATTCGTTCGTCCATCGTGACGCCGGCAGATGGAACCAGCGCCGGCATGCAGGTGACGATGCCGTGGAAGCGAGACGAGACCATGAGCCGGCAGCAGCGAAGAATGCTCACCAGCTGATACATATCGTAGTCGGCTGACGAGAGGACCGGGGCGCCGCCAAGCTTTGCTGCAATCCGCTGACAGGCGTCCTGATCAAGCATCTCCATCGCGACCAGGACGGGAAAGACGTTGTGCTCGCGACGGAAACGGTCGACCGCCCGGGCCATCGCCTCCAAATAGCGCTCGTAATCCGCCGTCACCTTCGGGCCTGAATTGTGAAAATAGACAGAGCGGTAGTGGCTCTCCTTGAACGCGCCAGTCAGCCCCTTCGCGACGAATCGCGCAAGCGATGCTTTGACGGGCCACCAGTAAGGGTTGACCGGACAGACGACAAGAACCGGGGTCGTCCCATCCCAACCGACATCCATCAGTGCTTTCCGCCCGTATTCGGATCCTTTCGGCTCGAAAGTCCACGCTGTATCAGTTCCGAGTTCCGTCGTCACCCCAAGCTTTCCAAGCACAGCTTGAGACTCTTCGTTGCGCGTGATGATCAGGGACTCACCGCAATATCGTCCACACATGCGCGCGAGCATGGGATCCATGTCACCCGCTTCCGCTCCATATCCGAGGCTCAACTTATTCTCGGCAGAAGCCATCGCAAGCGAGCCGATCATCATCGTCGTGAGGGCATTCGCAAACTTGCTCTTGAACATCGACCCTTCACAGGCGATGACTCCATCGTACTTTGGAACTTCGCGATAGAGGAACGGTGGAAAAATATCAGGAAGCTTGACCTGTCTGACGTTGGCGAAATATCCCCTCGTGAAATCGAAGTTCTGGCTGAGAACGCTCAGATCGGCCTTGTCGTCCCCGAGGATGTGTCGCACCTGTCGCAGCATCTCTTCGACGCGCACGTCGGCGCCCGTGTTGCGTGTCCCATTGTACCCCGTGAAGAGCAACCGCAACTTTCTTCCAGGCTGCCAGCGTTCACCGTGTCCAAGCACCCAGCTGACCTTGGTCAGCTCGACGAGC
>JANNRD010000017.1:0-9365 GCA_031401095.1 Acidobacteriota bacterium | reverse complement strand
TTGACCCTTCTCGTAACCGCCGTTTTCGCTCCCGTGTGGGCGATGAGAGCCCTTGCCGTCTTCATCTGGGCGACGAGCATGATTGGACTCTACTTGATGCGGTCGGCTACTGCCGATTGAGGTTTCGCCGAGGCGGGGCGCCGCCACGTTCTCGGCCGCCTTCGTTCAACGCTGATCTCGCGTATTCGCGCCTCAAGAGCCACTTCCTTGGTGCGCCCCGCTCTCGACGCGCCTTCGAGTGACGCTCAATCTCTCGCGCATTGTCCCGGCATTTATGGTGCAAAGTACGTCGAACACCAGTGGTCCCGCCGGGCGAGAGGAGCGGCTACCAATGAGGCTTCCGGGCAATCAGCGTCAGGCTGCGCTTTGGCTCTCTGCCTGCGCCCTCATCGCGGTCGGGCTCGTCTTCCTGTTCCCGGACAGCACGCAACAGGACGGCGGATACCATTTTCTTTTCGCTCGATGGGCCTGGAAGCATCCAGAGCTCTTTGTCGGTGTCTGGGCTCGGCCGCTCTTTACCGCCATCTACTCCATCCCGGCGCTTGCCGGTTACCCGGCAGCCAAAATGCTGACTGTCGCGATCTCGGCGATGACGGCCTGGCAGACGTTCCGGTTGGCGGGGGAGATGGAACTCAAGCGGCCTGAGCTGACGATCCCGCTGCTTTTTGTTGAGCCATCATTCTTCATAGTGTGCGCTGATACGATGACCGAGCCGGTCTTCGGCTTGTTCCTTGTCACGGCGCTGCGCCTTCACAAGGGAGGCCGGGTGCGAATCGGGATGCTCCTCGCATCGCTCCTCGTCCTCGCGCGCCCTGAGGGCTTCTTTGTCGGCCTCCTTTGGGCCCTCTGGGTCCTCACGGACGATCGCGACAAGAGACCATGGCTACTGCGGCTCCCGTCAGTCAGTCTGCTCGCAACAGGCTCGGTGCTGTGGTGGCTGGCGGCGCTGTTGATCACTGGCGACCCGCTCTTCATCGGCCACAACTGGCCTTCGAGCTGGCCAATCAAGGGGACGATCTATGGCACAGGTGAGTGGTGGAGCTTTCTGATCCGACTGCCCGAGATCGTCGGCCCGCTACTCATTCCACTATTTGCGATTGGACTCTGGACTCTTGTCAGGCGGAGGACGATGCGCGAAATGACGACATTATTTCTGCTCTTCTTTGTCCTCCACACCGTCTTGCGCAAGTTTGGGTTGTTGGGGTCGGCGGGTTATCCGCGCTACTTCGTCGCCATTTCGCCTGCGATCGCCCTCATTACTCTGGCTGGATGGAATCGCATCGAAGAGAGGCCATGGCGCCTGCCGGAGTCATTCAGGAAGTGGGTCATGGCTGGGCTGCTGATCGGGTCTGGCGCATTGAGTTTTGCCTACTACGATGGCGCTGAATGGATCCGAGACACGCGTGCGGTGACAGAGATGCATCGTTGGTTCGCGACGTCTCCGGAGCCGGTCGAGCGATTGATCTGGAGTCAGGCGTATATGTGCATTCTCTTTGATCGCGATCCGTGGGAGAACATGACGTTCACCGGTGATCGCACACGTGACCTCGAAGCTCTGCGGCAGTCAGCTTCGGGGACCCTTGTCTTTTGGGAAGATCGGTTTGGACCGAAGTGGCAGGGTCTCAGGTCTGCAGACTTCGTCGAGGCGGGGTACGAAGTTCTGCATGAGCGAGAATTCCTGCTCAAGGGCTACATCCTTCCCCGATCGTTTTTCGGTTTTGGGGGGCCGAGGCGCCAGGTGATGTACTTCTTCTACAAGCGGAGAGTCGCTCCCTGACAACGAACAGTCGCGATCAGGAGCGAGGTCTCAATCGCATCTTCGGATCGGCTACTTGATCTTCGTGAACCGCACGGCGCGGATATTGCCATTGGGGTCGAGAAAGGCGTGAACCTGTTTCTTGTCGTCCATCTTCTTGAACTCAAAGACCGTTTCACCATCGATCGTGCGTTTCTTGTATTTGTCACCGTAAGCACGCTCAAGATCGTCGACCGACCAATTGACAAGGAGTTCGACGCTCTCAAGAAGTCCATCGGGTTTGCGAATATTGACGGCCAGACCCTGACGAAAGCTCAAGTACTTGATCGTGTACTGTTGGCTTGTTGCGGTCTCACGGGTCTTGATTGGAGGCGCCGTTCGCGTGACCTCTTCGATGTCTTCATACCGATAGAGCCCAATGCCTTCGACCAGACGGAAGAAGAGTGCAAAAGCCTCATCTGTCCTCGTGAACATTGGCTCTTGGGCGGTTCGCCCCAATCGTTTTGCCGCGGGGTTGATATCGGCTTCAAGCGGGACGGTCGCCAACCGGTCGCCTTCGGCTGTTCGGGCAGTCTCGGCAGTTGCCTTCAAGGACACGGGGCCCGGCAGCGAAGCAACCGTGGAAGTGACCCGATCGCTGATCATGCCCCGGACGTAGTTGATGGGTAGTGCGAAGTTGATGTTCTGCCCGCTGCGCAGAATATAGGTCGTGATACCGATCACAAGGCCCTCACCGTTGAAGAGAGCTCCGCCGCTCGATCCCTCTCCGATTGGTGCCGTGATCTGAAAGACACGATGTGTTTCGAGCCGTCGGATGCCGCTGATGACACCAGTCGTCAGCGAGTTTGTCAGACCCTCCGGGCTGCTGATCGCGACGATCGATTCACCGACGGCCGCGCGATCCGAGTCACCAAGCCTGACGGTCGGCAACTGAAACCCTCTGATCTTGATGATCGCGACGTCCTTCAGGTGATCGAAGTCAACCACATCGGCCGTCTGGTAGACATCTCCGCCGGTAAGCTTGACACGGACGCTGACAGCTCCCTGAATGACGTGAAGATTGGTGACGATCGCCCCACCGGGCGAGACGATGAATCCGCTTCCCTGACCCAGCGCTCGACCGCGCTCATCGAGAGGTTCAATCAGGACGACCGCATTCGATTGTTCACGCGCAATCTCAGCTGGCAGCTTGCTTCCCGGCGTTTGTCCGGCGCCGAGAGTCGCCAGCAGCAACAAGAGAGCAGACGCATCCCGAACGAGACGAAGGGTTCGCGACGAGAGAATACTGGATTGCCCGATCGTGATGGATTGCATGGATCACTGTTAACACGCTGGCTGAGACCAGTAGTTCCGCTTAAACTTCGCTCAAGCCTGGCCTTGCCGGCTTGGGGGTGAAACTGTAGAGTAGCAGCTTCCTGGATGGTGTCAGCGAGTCTTATTCCCAATCAAGTCGATTCAGGCCGATTTAGCTGGAGGTGAAGGTCCGTGGAACCGATCTCGCACTATTTCTACTCGCATCGCTTAAAGCTCCATTTCTGGGACTGGGGACAAGACGGTAAGCCTTCTCTACTGCTGGTGCACGGTGGTCTCGACCATGCGCGCAACTGGGATTGGGTGGCGCGCGCTTTACGTCAGCACTTTCATGTCTACGCGCTCGACCTCCGCGGCCACGGAAACAGTGCCTGGGCTCCGGGCGCGACCTATACGATCGCCGAGCATGTCCTCGATCTCTCGGCGCTCGTCGACATCATCGACGATTTCCCGATCTATCTTGTCGGCCACTCGTTGGGTGGTGTAATCGTCTTGCATTACACCGGTATTTACCCCGAAAGGGTGAAGAAGGTTGTTTCGATAGAGGGCTTTGGTCCCCCGCCGTCTCACCGTGTCCACCGGCCGGCGTCCGAACGGGTGCGGAACTGGGTCGAGCAGATGCGAAATACCGAGCAAAGAGCGCCAAAGAGCTACGCCAGTCTCGAAGATGCCGTTGCGAGAATGAAGGAAGCAAATCCACATCTTCCGGATGATGTCGCCCGACATCTGACGCTTCATGGAACAAACTGGAATGCCGATGGGTCGCTGATCTGGAAGTTCGACAACTTCGCACGACCGTTTGGCCCCTACGGCTACAACCTCGAGGATGCGCGCGAGGTCATGAACCAAATCACCTGTCCTGTCTTGCTTTTCTGGGGAATGGAGAGCTGGGCGGGGGATCCCGAAGGTGACGACCGTCTGGCCGCGCTCAAAGACTATCGCCTGGTCAAGGTGCCAAAGGCCGGTCACTGGGTCCACCATGACCAACTGCAGGTGGTTCTCGATGAGTTATCCCAGTTCCTCATCGAATAGAAGCGAGACGAACGGAGAGACGCAGGAAACGAAAGGCGCTGAGCGATTCCCCGTCGTTTTCCTCGGCGCCCTTGAATCGCTGCGCCTCTCCGTTCATCTCAACCACTACGACAAAAACGCGCCGGGAACCCGACGCCGGGAGTATGATAGCGTACTTCCCATTTGATTCAAGGATATTCGGCCCATCGGGCCGCTTTCTTCCAGGCCTCCCTCGGAGTCTATTCGGGGCGCGAAACGGTACCTCAGACCCGAGAATATCCGTTAAGAGTTGGGTTTAGACTTAGCTTTGACCGTAGACCGGTAGGGCGGCGCCGGTCACGTCCCGCGCCGAGTCTGATGCAAGGAAGAGGATCACCTCGGCCAGAGACTCGGGAGTCACCCAACGGCTAAAGTCCGCATTTGGCATCGCCTGCCGATTGGCGGGGGTATCGATCAGCCCCGGCAGGATACAGTTGGCGCTGACGCCCGTCAGCCGCAGTTCCGCTACCATGCTCTCGGTCAGGCGTAAGGCGACGCTCTTGGAAGCGCTGTACAGGCTCGCGTTTGCTTCACCGGCCAAACCCGCGCGGGAAGCGACATTGATTATCCGTCCGGAACCCTGTCTCCGCATCGAGGGTATCACCGCCCTGCATACGATAAACAGCGAGCGCGCATTGAGGTTGAAGAGGAAGTCCCAGTCTTCCAGGGACGTCTCGTCAAGAGGTACCCCGGCTCGGTAGCCGCCAGCCGTGTTGACCAGCACGTCTATCTGACCGAAACGCTCGAGCGCTTTCGCGACGCTCCCCGCGACCGCGGTGGCGTCCGTCAGGTCGATTGAATGAGCGAGAAGATGATCCGCCGAATCGACCAGGTCAGGGTAGATACGTCCGAGGCGCTCGGCCGAGCGGTCAACCAGAACGAGTCTCGCACCATTTTTGAGGAAGGCCTTGGCAACGGCTATTCCGAGGTTGCCGGCGGCACCGGTAATCATGACGACTGTGCGGGTTGAGCTTGGCATGAACATGGCCTCCTTCGTTGCCTGCCTTCAGGCGGTTGGCCCGGGTGCCGGGCGGGACGCTGCCGGACAGCTCCGGTGGCTCACCTTATCATCGTTGTGGCTGCAGCGGATTCAATCGTGGTGTCTCCGGGCGGGTTCTTCTTTCAAGGAGCCCACAGTGAGCTGGCGCGATTGATCCTTATCAAACGGCAGGCCGCTTCGTAAATTTCCTCCTCCGGAATCATTTCTGCTGACACCCTCCGGACGAGGACATGGGTCGCGCTCAGGGGGTTGACGTCAGACGAGACGTTCATTGAGGATGCGACGACAACTGGTGTTCGGAGCGCGGCTGCGACGTGGGCCGGCCCGGAATGGTTGCTCACAAAGACGCTGAGGCGCGCGAGAATAGAGACAAGGTCGGGGAGCTCTGGTGCTTGCAGAGCGAGCGCCCGTTTTTCGGGCATCGCCTTGACGAGTTGCTTGACCAGGCTTCGTTCAGACGGTCCACCCACGACAATCAGGCGAGCATTGAAGTTGTGAATCAGTCTCCGCCCGATCGAGACGAAGCGGTCAAGCGGCCACCGGTTGATCCTGGCGCCAGCGCCGGGATGCAGGCCCACCAGAAGCTCGCCAAAGGTGACAGCGTTTTTTTTCAACCACTTTTCCATCCTGACGTCGGCATCTCTATCGGTCGTCAGGCGCGGCTCGGTTTCAATCGGTCTGACTCCGAGTGGCTCGAGCCGTCGCAGATACCGCTGAGCGAGGTGTTCGGATGGGCGGGGTTTATTTGTCAAGGCCGCGGCCAGCCGTTCGATTGTATGGATGAGCCCGGTCCGCGAAGGCGCCGAGGCTGCTGTCAGATACTCACCTGCTTTGACCAGTTGCAGCAACAGGGACGATTCCGGACTTTGGTGGAGTTCGATAGCGAGATCGAAGCGCGACTGCCGCAGCAATCGGGCCGAACGCAGGCTGCGGTAGAAGAGGGAGGGTGAGAGCATTTCCGATCCCAGACGGGTGATCGGGAGTATCATATCCGCGCAGCGACCCAATCGTGCCAGTTCGGCTGCGGATGCGCTGGTCGCGATGCAAATGTGCGAGCTGCTAAAGTGTTCCCGGAGCGCGCGAAGCGCGGGGAGCCCAAGCGTTGTCTCGGTCAACCCGCCGACGTGAAGGACCAGAATCTTGAGTGGTTGAGAGCTCATCCAATTGTCGTTCGCACTCGACCACACCAACTGAGCCTGATGCGGAGACGGAAAGTGCAGACGAATCTCCTCGTTCGCTTGCGGCAATGGCTACCCGACGAGCCCGGAATCGCCGGCGGAGCGCTCGGTTTGCTTGCGTTCAAAGGCATGAAGGTCAATCATACTCGAAAAACGCGTGACCGTGAAAGAACGCTATGCTAGACTACTTCATTGTTGTCGGAAGCACACTGCTCTGTCTTGGGAGACGGTGGTTTCCGGCGGGAGAATTGACATTAGGGTGACTTCTCAGTTTGTCGGATTGGTAAAGATTCAACATGTTCTGTACGAGTTGTGGGAAGACGATCAGTGATGGGTTGGGTAAATGTCCGGAATGCGGCGCAATGCTTCGCACGGCGCTTCTGACTGACAGCGACACCTCCAGTACGGATGCCTTAAAGACCGTTGTCACGCCCCCTGAGGCACCGCGTGGTGTTTCAATAGATGTGCCGGGGGGGGTAGAGAAGGATGATAACTCAGAGTCGACAGGGGCAATTCGGCCCCGCGCGGTCGTCAACGCTGGGCGTGTCCTCGGGGGCCGCTACCAACTCGATGTTGCGATCGGGAGCGGCGGCATGGGTGATATTTACCGTGCTCGACGGCTTCACATCGGAGACACTGTCGCCGTCAAGGTTCTCCGTCCCGAAGTCGTCGACAATGCACAATCGCGCCAGCGCTTCTATCGTGAGGCCCGCGCGGCGGCGATGCTGCACCATCCCAATGCGGTAGTCATTCATGACTTCGGCGAGGACAGCGACGGCACTGCCTACATCGTCATGGAACTGCTTGAGGGACAGAGCCTGCGACACCTGCTCATCGAAGAGGGCACGATCGGGCCGGAGAGGACGATGGAGATTGTCCGGCAGAGTTGCGCGGCACTCGAGGCGGCTCACCGGGGTGGCATCGTACATCGAGATATCAAACCCGACAATATCATGCTTCTCGACGCCCACAGCGGCGCCGATCACGTCAAGATTCTCGATTTCGGGATTGCCAAGCTTCGCGATAAGGCCCTTGACACTCTCAGCCTCGAAAAGAATCTGACGAACGTTGGGACAGTCATCGGTACCCCGCACTACATGTCTCCTGAGCAGTGTCAGGGTGAACCGGCCGACGCGCGCTCGGACATTTACAGCCTTGGCGTGGTCGTCTACGAGATGCTCACCGGCGTCACGCCATTCGTGGCCAAGACGCCGACTGGCGTGGCCATTAAGCACGTCACGGAGGCGCCGAAGCCGTTGAGTGACCTTCGTCCCGGGCTGGCGCCGACGATTGAGCGGGTCGTGCTCAAGGCCCTCGAGAAGAAGCCTGAGGCCAGACAACAATCTGCGCTTGAATTCGCAAAGGAATTCACGATCGCTTTGAAGGGCGATGCGGCAAACTCCGAGTTTAATACTTCCAGCGAGAGGGCAGCGGCTGCAATCCGAGAGGTGCCAGTTGCGCCCGGAGAGACAACGCGTTTCCCGTCAAAGGAGGATGGTGGAGAGGCTGCGACCTCAAGGCTTGGCGCAAAGGGATTCGAAACTCAAATCTCCACGCCAGACTCGACGGACGCCCTTCGTCTGCCGGTGGACAAGGCACCACCAGGTTCGGCAAAGGCACAAAAAACTTCACAAAAGACTTCAAAGATAAAGTCAAGCAAACCCGCTGCGCAACAGAATGCACCGCCAAAGCCGGCACCGGAAGCCCCGGCACCGGAAGCCCCGGTACTGGCAGCCCCGGTATTGGCAGCTACGACGACTGCGAAAGCCGCACCACCGGCAAAGAGCGCTCGCGCGGCTACGGCAAAGAAGCCCATCAACGTTCGCCTGATTGGGATCGGTGCGATGGCGATAGTGGTCATCGCGCTGGGGGGCTGGCTGATCGCCAGGAACAGAAATAAGGCGGTCCAGGAAGCGGCAGTTCAACCTTCGGTGGTGGCAAGTATCGAGCCGACGCCTGCGCCGCCGGCCGTACCGACACCACCTGTTGGGATGGTGCTGATCCCTGGTGGAGAGTTCACGCTTGGGCGTGATGACGGGGGCCCCGATGAGCGTCCTGCCCGCGCCGTCGTCGTCGGTCCGTTCTTCCTCGATCAGACCGAGGTTACAAATGAGCAGTACCAGAAGTTCCTTGACGAGACCAAGTATCCTGCTCCGCCGACATGGACAGGTGGTCGGTTCCCGGAGGGTACGGAGAGGCTGCCGGTTACCGATGTGACGTGGGAGGACGCCATGACCTACGCCAAGTCGACTGGAAAGCGGTTACCTTCCGAGGAGGAGTGGGAGTTCGCAGCACGCGGAACTGACGGTCGCATCTTCCCGTGGGGTTCAGTATGGGAGCCCGGCCGGGCCAATAGTCAGGACAAACCAAAAGACAAGCGACGAGTGCAGCCAGTCGGGCAGTTTCCGCAGGGCGACAGTCCTTTCGGCGTGCACGACCTTTCTGGTAACGTTTGGGAATGGACATCGAGCGATTACGTCGCCTATCCCGGTGGCTTCGTCGAACCGCCACCGGAGGGCTTTGCCAATCTCAAGGTAATTCGTGGCGGCTCCTTCGAGAGCCTCCCCAAGACAGCAACTACTACTCTGCGCCCCGGCTGGCCGGCAACACGTGCCGACTTCCCAACTCCGGGGAACGCGAAATACGACCAGACCGGATTTCGCTGCGCGCAGGACATCCCCAAGCCGTAGCATCTCCCGGCTGATTAGTGAAGTTGCCGCGGCCGGCAAGCTGACTCTCTCTTTCTCAGGTTGTGCTCATGAATAGACGAAGCGTCATCGAGACTATGTTGGTTGTGCTCGCAGTCGTGTACCTCTCTGCCGAAGTTTCAGGGCAGGGGGGAAGTGGAAAGCTCCCGGGCAGCAAGACGGTCAAGCCAAAGCCGACTCCAAAGCCCGTCGTCAGGGAGGAGCCCCCGGCTCCGCCGACAGCGCGCGCGCCCGCGACGGTGCCACCGATTGCCTTCAACCAGTTAATCACTGCCAGTCTCGATCCGCGAACCTCGGGACAAATCAAGGCGGGCATCTACTACGACGACTATCTGCTGCAAGGGACCGACGACGACGACAAG
>JANNRD010000016.1:0-1947 GCA_031401095.1 Acidobacteriota bacterium | reverse complement strand
GTTATTTCTCTTTATCAATCTGGTCGAACGTCTTCCCGTCCTCTTCCAGCCGATGGAGCAAGGACGCGGGTCGCCACGACTCTCCAAACCGCGAGTGGAACTCGGACACTCGCTCGTACACTTTGCCGAGCCCAATTGTATCGGCGTACCACATTGGGCCGCCACGCCAGGCAGGGAAGCCATAGCCATTGATGTAGATAATATCGATATCAACGGCCCGCAGCGCGAAGCCCTCCTCGAGAATCCTCGCGCCTTCGTTGACCAGCGCGTAGATGGTTCGATCGATGATTTCTTCCGGTGTGATCAGGCGTCGCTCGATGCCGGCCGCGGCGCTCACCTCCTCGATCAGTTTCGCGACTTCAGGGTCTGGATTGGCGCGCCGGCTCTCATCGTACCGATACCAACCCGCGCCCGTCTTTTGACCATACCGACCCATCTCGCAGAGGCGATCCGTGACGAGCGGTCTGCGCACCCCAGGCGTCTCCAGATGCTGATACTCCTTCCGAATCCGCCAGCTGACATCGAGACCGGCGAGGTCACCCATCGCAAGCGGTCCCATCGCCATGCCGAATTGGTAAAGCGCTCCGTCGACGGCCTGCGGCTCGGCGCCCTCCTCGACGAGGAATTGCGCCTCCTGCGAGTAGGGTGCCACCATCCGGTTGCCGACAAAGCCGCGACAGTTGCCGACGAGGACGCCGACCTTCTTCAACCTTCTCGCGAGCGACATCGAGGTCGCGATCACTTCGGGTCGCGTCGCCTTACCACGGACGATTTCAAGCAGGCGCATGACGTTGGCTGGCGAAAAGAAGTGATGCCCGATGACCATCTCGGGTCGAGACGTCGCCGATGCGATCTCATCGATGTTCAGTGTCGAGGTGTTGGAAGCAAGAATAGCCTCGGGTTTACACACCTTGTCGAGCTCGCCAAAGATCTCCTTCTTGAGAGCCATTCCTTCAAAGGCGGCTTCGACAACAATGTCGGCGTCTCCGAAGCCGTCCCACGTCAGCGTCGGTTTGATAAGACTCATCCGCTGATCCATGACCGCCTGGCTGAAGCGACCCTTCATCACCGAATTGGCGTAGTTCTTTCTGATCGTCGCCATCCCGCGATCGAGAACCGACTGGTCAACCTCCTTCAGCAGAACAGGAATCCCGGCGTTGGCGTAGTTCATGGCGATTCCGCCGCCCATCGTGCCGGCGCCAATAATAGCCGCGCTCCGGATGTCATATTGCTTGATGTCCTTAGTTATTCCGGGGATCTTTCCGACTTCGCGTTCGCCGAAGAAGACGTGAATCATCGCCTTTGACTGGTCCGAGAAGAGGCACTGCTGGAAAAGCTCTCGCTCTTTCTTCGAGCCCTCCGCGAATGGGAGTTTCGTCGCGGCTTCAACCGCGTCGATCGCTGCGAGGGGTGCCATCATCCCACGCTTTGACTTGCGCGCTAGATCCCGGGCGGCCACAAAAATCGGCGCATTTGTTACCTCATCGCCGAGCTTTTCGTTGCGCTCTCGTGTTTTTCGTGGGCGCTCGCCCTTCGCGATCAGCTCGCGCGCAAAGCTCGTGGCTCCTTCAAGCAGATCACCATCGATGACGCGGTCCACGATGCCGGCAGCGAGAGCAGCGTCTGCGCGAAGAGGTGCGCCAAAGGCGCACATCTCGACGGCCGTTGCCACGCCGGCGAGACGCGGAAGTCTCTGTGTGCCCGCGGCTCCCGGAATGATACCAAGATTGACTTCAGGCTGGCCGACCTGCGCCGTTGGCGCCGCAACCCTGTAATGACACGCCATCGCTGTCTCGAGCCCACCGCCAAACGCGGTCCCGTGGATCGCCGCGATCACCGGCTATGGACAATCCTCGATCGACAAAAGCAAATCGAGAAAATTGATTCCTTCCCGGCGTTGCCCCGAGGACAGACTCAGACCTGGATTCACAGCATCATCCTCCCCAT
>JANNRD010000015.1:0-3876 GCA_031401095.1 Acidobacteriota bacterium | reverse complement strand
CACCTTCCAGCCCAGACGCATGATTTGGTCATAGCGATAACGCGGGAACGAGGCGCGAATCCACAAAAACATAAACATCAATACCGACATCTTGGCAAAGAACCAAAGAATGCTCGATTGCCCGATGGCGCCCCACGATTGCGGGAACGGTGACAACCAGCCGCCCAGAAACAGCAGCGACGAAATCACCGCGACCAACAACATGTTTGCGTATTCGGCCAGAAAGAACATCGCAAACTTCATCGCGCTGTATTCTGTGTGAAATCCGGCGACGAGTTCCGTCTCAGCCTCGGGCAGATCAAAAGGTACTCGATTGGTCTCTGCAATCGCGCTGATCAAATAGACGAAGAAGCCGATCGGTTGAAACCAGAAGATATGCCAGCCCATCCCGCCAAAACCGGACTGATTGTTGACGATGTCAATCAGATCGAGCGAGCCAGCCTGGAGAATTGCGCCAATCACCGAAAGCGAGAGGCTCAGTTCATAACTCACCATTTGAGCCGAGGAACGCAACCCTCCGAGGAGGCTGTACTTCGAGTTCGATGCCCAGCCGGCAATGACGATCCCATAGACCCCAAGGCTTGTCAGCGCGAACACAAAGAGAAGGCCAACATTCAGTCGGGTGACATAGAGGTTGACGTCCCCGACGAACGGCACCTTCACCGCCGGGCCGAACGGATAGACAATCATGACCATGAAAGCCGGCACGAGAGTCACGATCGGCGCCGCGAGATAGAGCCATTTGTTGACCGCCAGAGGAATCAAGTCCTCCTTCATGATGAACTTCAGCAGGTCCGCGAACGGCTGCAGCAGACCAAATGGGCCAACCCTGTTTGGTCCCAACCGGTTCTGTATGACTGCAAGGACTCGGCGCTCGGCGTAGACCGTATAGGCCAGAATAATCAAGACGACGTGAAAAACAATGACCGTCTTGATCAGCGCTTCGATGATGAAACCGAGGTCAATTGACATAACTTAGTGCGGCGAAGGTCTTCTTCCAAGACAACAACCAGAGTCGGACTGACAGTATCGCAATGACGGTCAAGCAGGAAAAACCACGGGCGTCATCTTCTCCTCGGCGGAGGAAATGACCGGGGTCAGCATCTGTGAATGTCTCGTCATCGGGAGATACCGGCGATGAAGCCGCGAGCCTGCCTTGGCTGTCAGGTCTCGACCATCAATTTCGCCCTCTTGGCTGATCGATCCGACAAACTCTGCCAGACGCTGTCCGAGCACAGTGCGATCGCCATCACTCACCTGTGGCGCTCGCCTGACGATTTGCTGCGTCCCCTCATTTACCAGTCGATTGTGTGACAACCCGGTGTAGCCTTCAATGCGCTCTGCGATCTCTCTGAAGATCTGCTTGACCTGACCCTGAAAGCCAAAATCGTCGCCCATCAGCCTCGCCAGGGAATTCGTGATCATCCAGTCCGGCCGCGCCTGACCGACCGGTGGAATGACCCTTCGTACCATCTGTATCTGTCCACCGTTGTTGATCTGGGTACCTTGTGATTCAGCAAAACTGGTCGACGGAAAGACGACATGCGCCATCCTCGCCGTCTCGGTCAGAAAGAGGCCCTGAACGATGAGAAGCTCAAGGCTGCCCAGCTGTTCTGTCAAATGCTGTGTCTCCTCGTGAGCCTTCGACAGCAGATCCTCGCCAACCAGATATAGGCCTTTGAGCCGATCGCCGGCGGCATTGATCATCGCCCGCGATGAGAGCCCTCCACTAAGGGCAGCCGTCATTCCCATCTCAAAAGCTCCCAGCGAGTTCGAGTAACGCACCAGCGGGAGAAACGAAAACTTGGTCGCCGACCGGACCGGCTCCGCTGCGACCTCAAGCGTCGGATGCGGAACGATAGCCGTCAGCGGGTTCTCGTTGACGGCTGGCTTGTTCGTCGAATTTGTTGATCGGACCTGTCGGGAGAGAGCATCCAGGTGCATTCTTCGGGAGGCTGCAGCAATCTCGGCGTCAGGAGTCGCCAACGCCTGCTCAAGCAGCTGCAGAGACTCGACGGCCGAGCCGAAGACCTCATTGCCAAAGACGACGACGACTCGGCCGCTCTCGTGAACAACCTTGCGAATCTCAGCAACGATGTCGGCGCTGACCCCCATCGCGTCGGCGGCCCTGCCGACAGCACTGTAATCGAGCAACGCGCTGACGAATGCGCCTTCGCTTCCCTGTCGCACCCGCAGCGCGACCTCAGCTTGTCGCTCGAGGCGAGTTGGCATCGAATTGACGATAAAGAGTCGCGATGACGCTTGCCTCACCGCCCAGCGAATCGAGAAAGCCGTCAGGGGATTCTCTTCATTCGGGTCTGAGCCGATAAGGAGGATCGTGTCGGCGCTCTGGATGTGCGCCTGTGTCGCCAGTGTTGGGGTTCCATGCTTGAGGAAGGAAGCGAGGTCGACTTCGTCGTCATCCTCGAAGAAGTCATAATTCCGTGAGCCCAACGTCTCACTTGCGAACTTTGTGAGCAGATACTGATCTTCGTTGAGCAATCTGCCGGCGCTGATGATGCCGAGCGATTCTCCGCCGTGGCTCTCCTTGAGGCTCGACAGCCTTTTCGCCGCATAGCTGAGCGCATCATCCCACGTCGTCGGAACAAGCACATCGCCACGTCGCACCAAGGGACGCTCGATCCGCTCGGGGCTGTGAACGAGGTCGACGGTGTACCGGCCAAGCGCGCAGAGGAAGTCGTGGTTGATTCCCCCAGCAGTCCGTCCGCGGCCATCGCGAGCAACGGCGCGCACCATCTGCTCGCTCCGCGTCCCCGCCAGGATCGAGCAGCCGTCCGAACAGAAATTGCAGATCGTCGCCGTCTGTTTTAAGTCCCAGGGACGCGCGACATACTTGTACGGAACGTGTAAGAGGGTTCCCGTCGGACAGACATCGACACAGTTGCCGCAATCTGAGCACTCGACCCAGCCGCCAAAAGAGCTGATCAGCGTATGCGACCCCCGGTTGACCGTCGTGATCGCGAATTCATCCATCCACTCTTCACAGACACGCGTACAGCGTTTGCAGGTGACGCATCTCTGAGGGTCATTGTAAATAAACGGTGAGATCTGCCGCTCGAGTGTTGGCTCCTTATCTTCAAACTGCGATCGCGTCCGATCCTCGCCAAAGCCAAAAGTCTGGTCCTGCAGCTCGCATTCGCCGGCCCGATCGCAAACCGGACAATCAACCGGATGATTCGACAGCAGAAATTCGATCATCGCTGTCCGCGTGTCCTCCACTTCCTTAGAGTTTGTCGTCACGACCATACCGTCGGTGACTGGCATTGTGCATGCCGTCTGCAGCTTGGGCATCTTGTCGACTCGCACGACACACATTCGACAGGACGCCTGAGGCGTCAGCCCGCGGAAGTGACAGAAGCGCGGCAGAAATGTGCCGTGCATTTCGCACACCTCGATCAGCAGTTCGCCTTTGGGCGCAACCACCTCCTGCCCATCAATCGTCAGCTTGACTTTTTCCATGAACCTCTTTGTTGACTAATCGGCTATCTGAATCTGCACCAGGTCGTGTTTGATGCGTCGCTCAAAGTCCGGCCTGAACTTCTGGATCGCAGACTGGACCGGCATCGCGGCTGCGTCGCCCAGTGGGCAGAAGCTCTTTCCGAGTATCTTGTCAGCGAGGTCATAAAGCAGTTCGATATCACCCGGCTTGCCCTCATAGCGGTGCATTCTCTCGAAGACCTTCTCGAGCCAGCGTGTCCCTTCGCGGCAGGGCGTGCACCACCCGCAGGATTCGTGATGGTAGAAGTGCGTCAAATTTCGCGTCGTCTCAAAAATGTCCGCACGTTCATCAAGCACGATCACCCCACCCGATCCGAGCATCGAACCCACGGCGGCAATCGATTCATAGTCCATATT
>JANNRD010000014.1:0-6352 GCA_031401095.1 Acidobacteriota bacterium | reverse complement strand
CACGCGCCGCAGGTTGCCCGGTCGCAGACCCGTTTGGCGCCCGTGATATCAAGGTCGTTCCGCAATGCATCGAGCAAGGTCGTCCGTGGCTCGACTGTGGCGTTGCGAACTGTCCCATTGACGCTCAATGAAATCGGGGCTTTGCCTGGACCGTAGACCTTAACCTGCGCTCCCTGAATCGTCACCGCTCGCACGCCGCCGCTGACCAGCGGCACAGAAAGCACGAGGCCGGTCCCTTTCAAGAAGCTGCGGCGCGAGACACTCGAGTCCGGTTTGTCGTGAGTATCATCGGAATCGTTCATTTAGATTGCCTCCATTCTGAGCCCTGCGTCAGCCTGAACGCGGCGGCACTCGGCCGAGCCCCGCTCATGAAGATCGTGCCAACTCAACCAACGGTGGGAAAGAAACCCGAGAAAATCGTCTAAGTAATTGTTAGAGTCGCCGGGGAGTATACCAACCCACCGGATGGTAGACAAGCGAAGAGCTTGTGCAAGAGACCGACGACCGGGACTCGGATTCTGGCGTTTCGATTCTGGATTTTGGGTTGATGCGCGAAAGGCCAAAATTCAAAATATCCAAAATCCACGTTGCATTTCCGGGTTCACTGGCCTAAGTTTTTCTTTACGCCCTCGCTTAATCGCGTGTTAGTCCGGAGGTTCCTGTTGTCAACCCGCCGCTACGGTCTGTCAGGTTTGACGATCGCGTGTGCCCTTTTCCTTGCCTGGCCATCGAGCTCGATGAGTTCGCGGGCAGTCGGCCAGGATGAGGCGCTGAAGAAGATTTCGCCACGGGTCCTTGCCGCGTCAGCCAAAGGTGAGCAGACCGAATTTCTCGTCGTCCTCGGTGAGCGAGCTGACTTGAGCCCAGCTTTTGCGATGTCAGATCGACTCGAACGCGGCTACTTCACGCGAGACAGCCTTTATCACCTGGCGGAAACGACTCAGGGCCCCTTGCGCGCCTGGCTCACTGAGCAGGGGGTCGAACATCGAGCTTTCTATATCGTCAATGCAATCTGGGTCAATGCGACCGTCGAAGTCGCGCTGGCAATCGCCGGACGAACAGAAGTTGCGCGCATCGAAGCCAACCCGGTGATCAACAACCTTCCGCATCCGGGGCTCGACAGGCCAAACGAGGAGGCTCTTCGCCTCGCCGAAGAAATGGGAAGGGTCAGTTCTGTTGCGGCCATTGAGCCTGGCGTGAGCTACATCCGAGCGCCAGAGGTCTGGGCAGAGGGCTTTACCGGGCAGGGGATCGTCATTGGCGGTGCCGACACTGGCATCAAGTGGGACCACACCGCACTGAAGAGTCATTATCGCGGCTGGGCCGGCGGATCGGCGACTCATGATTACAACTGGCACGACAGCATCCACAGCGGCGGCGGAGTGTGCGGGCCGAACGCGCCGGCGCCGTGCGATGACAACGGGCACGGGACTCATACGGTCGGTACCGCGCTCGGTGATGATGCAGCGGGAAATCAGGTCGGAGTCGCTCCTGGAGCAAAGTTCATCGGATGTCGCAATATGGACCAGGGCGATGGGAAGCCGAGCACCTACATCGAATGCATGGAGTTTTTTCTCGCACCGTATCCGGTTGGTGGAACACCGGCACAAGGCGACGCGGCCAGGCGACCGCACGTGACGATCAACTCCTGGACGTGCCCCGTCTCAGAAGGCTGTTCTCCAGCCACCTTGCAGGCTGCGGTGGAGGCCCAGCGTGCGGCCGGGATCATGATGGTCGTCGCGGCAGGAAATGAGGGCTCAGCGTGTTCCTCGATCGGTCAACTCAACATCAGTGGCCCACCTTCTCATTACGACGCCGCGTATACCGTCGGCGCGATCGGATTCGACGGCACGATCGCGTCATTCAGTAGTCGAGGTCCGATCACGGTCGATGGCAGCAATCGCACCAAGCCGGACCTGACGGCGCCGGGTGTCGGAATCCGCTCGGCGACCTCAGGTGGCGGCTACTCATTCCTCTCAGGCACTTCGATGGCGACACCACACGTCGCTGGAGCGATAGCCCTGCTCTGGTCCGCGGAGCCCGATCTCGAAAGACAAATCGACCTGACCGAGGGTTTGCTCAACGCATCGGCGGTACGCGTCAACACCGCGGAATGCAGCAGTATGGGCATTCCGAATAATGTTTATGGCTACGGACGGCTGGACATCAAGGCTGCAGTTGACGCTGCACGCCCCGCAGTCTCGCCCGTGAGCTACAACGTGGCCGCGGACGACACCAGCCAGACGGTGAGCATCAGCGCCCCCACAGTTGTCTCGTGGGCTGGCACCAGCAACGCGACGTGGATGACTCTCACGTCGAATACCCATGGCAGCGGGAATGGCTCGATCAGCTTCCAGATAGCAGCGAATACCGTTCTGACGCCGCGCGTTGGGAGCCTGACCATTGCCGGGAAGACCGTGACGGTGACCCAAGCGGCATCTGCACAATATCAAGCCTCGGGACGTGTCGCGCAACCTGGAGGCGCACCTTTTCCGAACGTGACAGTCAGCTTTTCTCTGACAGACCGTATCGGTGTTGCCCCCAATGCGGTTCTCACCGATGGCAACGGCAACTGGAATCAAGTAGGCTTCCAGCTTGGAACGACATATCGCGTGATAGTGGCTCACAGCCGGACACTATTCTCGCCTCGCGCACGTGAATTCAAGACACCATCCTCCGGTCTGGATTTCAACGCGACTAGTCGCGGTGTGGCCGTCGTCGGCCCGATCGTACTACCCCTCACGGGCAAGGCAGATTCTCGACTGAAGAGGCGACCTCAATGAAGACGAGGCTGACGCGCTCGCCACGCGTCGCGGCCGAGTTCATCAGGCGAGGAGAAGTTGTCGCTTTCCCTACCGAAACAGTCTTCGGTCTTGCGGCCGCGATCTTTAATGAGGATGCGATCACCAAGGTCTTTGCAGCCAAAGGCCGCCCGGCAGATAACCCGCTCATCGCGCACGTCGCCACGTTTCAGCAAATACAGACGGTGGCAAGCCTCATCCCGCCCGTAGCGAACGATTTGATCAAGGCCTTCTTCCCGGGCCCATTGACCGTGGTTTTGCCAAAGAGCCCCGCTGTCCCGAAGCTTGCCACCGCAGGTCTCGAGACGGTGGGTGTCCGTATGCCGAGCCGTCAACTGGCGGCTGAGTTTATCAGGGAGTGCGGCACTCCGATCGTCGCCCCTTCAGCAAATCTCTCGGGTCGACCGAGTCCCACGACATGGCAGGCTGTGAAGTCGGATCTCGATGGCAGAATAAGCTGTATTCTCATCGGTCAGCAGACCGAGGTCGGCCTCGAATCGACCGTCGTCGACTGTACCGGAGAGCATCCCCTGGTCCTGCGCGCTGGAGCGGTTACCCTCGAGGACCTTCGGTTGATCGCTCCCGCAACCGATCTCGCGAGCGATCAACAACAGACTCAACCAAGGAGCCCCGGTCTGAAGTACGGGCATTACTCTCCGAGAGCCAGGGTTCACCTGGTTGATCATCCAACCGAAGCGGGAGCGGGGTTAAACTCAGCCTGGATCGGGCTCACCGCAACGGCAGAGACCGGGCAGTTCAGGCTCAACCTGCAGTGCGGCAGTGTCACTGAGTACGCTCACGGTCTCTTTAAGTTCTTTCGAGAATGCGACCAAGCGGGAATTGACGTCATCTACTGCGAGAGGGTTCCGGTATCAGGCCTCGGTCTCGCCTTGATGGACCGGTTGCGCCGCGCGTCCGGCCAACTCTGATAAGGCGTCAGCCCACCCGGCTACCGCGGTGGCTTGAGTTTGGCCATTCCGATGCGGTCTACGATCGGTTGAGGATCATCAACAACAGAAGCAGCGGCAGGTAGAGAACCGAGGCGCGCAGCAAGTAACGGGCACTCGTCTTCGACTTCGATCGTGCTGCAGTGATCGCGGCGTAGAGGAAGAGCAGTCCGAGAACGACTGCACCGACGAGATAGAGCGGGCCTGAAAGCTTGAGAACGACCGGCAGGAGACTGACCGGAACGAGCGCCATGGTGTAGAGGACGATCTCGCGCGCTGTCCTCCGGCCATCAACCTCGACAACGGGCAGCATCCGGATGCCAGCGCGTTCATAGTCCTCGCGATACATGGTCGCGATCGCGTGTAAGTGCGTGAACTGCCAGTGGAAGAGTATCCCGAACAGCACGATCGCCTCGATCCCCACCTCATTCCTCGCCGCTGTCCATCCGAGCAGGGGCGGCAGTGCTCCAGGGAAGGCGCCGACAAAGGTACACCACAGGGTCCGTGTCTTGAGCGGCGTATAGAGAAACAAATAACTACCGAGGGCGATGAAACCGAAAAAGGCCGTCAGTGGATTGAGAAAATAGGCGAGATAGAACTCGGCAAAGACACAAAGAGCGATGCCAAATGAAAGGGCGCCCAGTGGGGACAGCCTACCGGTCGGCAAAGGCCGTAGCTGGGTTCGACGCATGAGCGCGTCGAGATCGCGCTCGATGTACTGATTAAGAGCACCGATTCCGCTCGCAAGGAGCGCTATACCAACAGCCGTATGGAGAAGTCCGAGGTAATCGATCCCAGACTGCGAACCCATCGCAAAGCCCGCAAGGGCCGAAAGCACGACCAGCACCGTAATCCTGGGCTTGGTCAAATCAAGGTAAGCGCTAATCCGAGATCCGTTCGTCGTCACCCGTTCAACAGTCACCGGCGCGCCGGACAAAGCTGATTGCTCAGCAGCCGTCATGGACTTCATAGACTTCCTTTAATGGCGAAAAAAGTAATACGGCAGCAAACTGGTACACTAGCAGAGCAGTTCCAGGTTGTCCAACTTTGGCAACCTCGGGCAATCTGGCAATTGCGCGACTTCGCTAACCCTCGAGGATATCCGCAAGTTTTGCGATCTCGACACGACCGGATTCTGCGATCAGGCGGGCGGCCTGATCACATTTCTCCTGCAGCTCGTGGCCTGCGTGGCCGCGGGTCCAGGCCCAACTCACTTTGTGCCGCTCAGCGGCCCGGTCCAGTCGCCTCCAGAACTCCAGATTCGTTTTTCGCTTGAAGAGCCCGTTCATCGTCTTGACCACATACTGCGAATCCGAAATGAGCCGCACCTGACACGGTTCCTTGAGGGCTTCGAGTCCAAGACAAGCGGCGACGATCTCTGCCTGTTGATTGGTGGCATGTCCAAGATACTCGCCGATCAACCGCCGCTGATCCCGATAATCGAGGAGGGCGGCCGCAGCTGCACGTGAACCGCGGGTCCCATTGCCGAGGCTGCTACCATCACAGACGATCTTGACGTGCTTCATACAATCATCCGGGAAAGTCCTTCCCTGATCCGGCATGCGCTCTATCTTATTCTTCACACGGCGGTTAGTCGCTAGCGCTTGAGCACCACGCCATCTCGGCGGAAGGGCGGAATCATGTCACAAGGCTGCGGGCTTGCGCAATCTCCCGCCTATTAGCTAGACTGGCGAACTAGTAAACTGACTCCAGGGAGCATGGGGACTTCAAATTGACATTCCTCTTCATCGTTTCCCTCGTGAGGAGACCCTTTTGATGGTGACCGAACTGAAAGCGCAACGTCGAACTGCGCTCGATACTGCAACTCTCATCGGCCTCTACCGGACAATGTACTTGTCGCGGCGGATCGATGACAAGGAACTACAACTGAAGTTGCAGAATCGCGTCTTCTTTCAGATCAGCGGCGCCGGTCATGAAGCAGTACTGGCCGTCGCCGGCAACTTGCTGAGACCTGGCTATGACTGGTTTTATCCATACTATCGCGATCGTGCTCTTTGTCTCCAGCTTGGTGTCAAGCCATACGACCATTTCCTCAATTCCGTTGCCGCGCGCGAGGACAAGAATTCCGGTGCGCGGCAGATGCCCTCACACTGGAGCAATCCCGATCTGCACATCGTCTCGAGATCGTCGGCCACGGGGACGCAGTTTCTGCAGGCAATCGGAGCAGCAGAGGCTGGCTATCGCTACTCGCTGATCAAGGAGATCAGCGATCGCGCCGAGCACTTCAAGGAAGACGAAATCGTTTACGTTTCTGCGGGCGATGGAACGACCAGCGAGGGAGAGTTTTGGGAATCGCTCAACACCGCCTGCACGCTGCGACTCCCTGTCCTCTATCTCATCGAGGACAACGGCTACGCCATCTCGGTCCCCGTCGAAGTGCAGACCCCCGGCGGGAGTATCTCAAGGGTTGTCTCCGGACTGCCCCACCTCCACGTCGAGGAATGCGATGGGACTGACGTCATTGAGAGCCACGAAACCCTGCAACGGGCGATTGCTTACTGTCGGGCGCGTCGTGGACCTGCGCTGGTCCACGCCCATGTGATTCGCCCTTACTCGCATTCGCAGTCTGACGACGAACGGCTC
>JANNRD010000013.1:0-2085 GCA_031401095.1 Acidobacteriota bacterium | reverse complement strand
AGACGAACAAGAAAGGGTTGTAGAGAACCGTCCCGCGCTTGATACATCAACCTAATTCCTCTCTGTGCTTCCTCTGTGTCTCCGTGTCTCTGTGGTTCATCGCCAGCGAGATCTCTGTTACATAGAACTAGTCAACCCAGTCCGCAATAAAGATGTTGGTGTCGCCCTGCCTTGCCGCGCTGCGGTTTGACGCAAAGACAACCTTCCGTCCATCCGGCGAGAACATGGGGAATCCATCAAAGGTGTCGTTGAAGGTGATCCGTTCGAGCCCCGTCCCATCGACCCCAATCGCGTAGATCTCGAAATTGCGACCTCTCGGATCATCGAGGTTCGATGAGAAGATGATTCGCTTTCCATCCGGAAAGAAGAACGGCCCGAAGTTAGCCTTTCCGTTGCGTGTCACCTGCCGCTTGTTGCTACCGTTCTCGTCCATCACCCAAAGATCAAGCTTGGTCGGCCGGATCATGTCTTCCTTCAGGAGTCCGAGATAATCGCCCTTCTCCTGCTCGGTCTGAGGATGATAGGCGCGATAGACGATCTGTTTACCATCGTAACTCCAGAACGGGCCGCCGTCATAGCCGAGATCCGTAGTCAGTCTTCGTACGTTGCGGCCATTCCTGTCCATTCGATAGATATCGAGGTCTCCGTCGCGGAGACTGGTAAAGACGATCGCGCCATCACCCCGAATCGTCGCCTCTGCGTCGTAGCGGGGCGAGGTTGTCAGTGCTTGAATGCCGCTCCCGTCGGATTTGGCTCGATAGATGTCAAAGCCCGGATACAGCGACCAGACATAGCCGCGGGACATATCGGGTTTGGGCGGGCATTCCGGCGATGCCTTATGGGTTGACGCGTAGACGATGCCCTTGCCATTCGGAGTGAAGTACGAACAGGTCGTTTTGCCCTGCCCGTTTGAGAGCATCTTCATTTCCGAGCCGTCGATCCTGATCGAGAATATCTGGTCGCAGCCGTCACCCTTTGGAGCGCGCTGGAAGATCAGCCGCGAGCCGTCTCGAGAGAAGTACGCCTCGGCGTTCTCGCCCTCGAACGTCAACTGCCGGATGTTCTTGAGGTGACGTTCACCTTGACTGACCGGTACCGAGTAAAGAGCCGAACTCGCAACCAAGAGACAAATAACAAGACCGAAGACAAAGCGCATGCAGTTCCTCCAGAACGAGATGAAGCACTCGCGAGAGCAGTCAGGGAAGACCCGAGCGTCCCTGGCGCTGATTCGCAAACCTGATCATTTTGCGGTTCCTTGTCCAAGGAGTGGCCGACGGTTAGATCATAGCTACTCTAGCCGAAAACCCTTTCCGACACAAAGAATGGCGAGGCACCCGGGCCGTTACCCTGGGAGCGCCGGTCCCCAACTCCGCTTTCTTGCGATGGACTTACTAAACCGCCTGTGGCTCAATCAGGTATTCATCAATTCGCTTTGGCTGGGAGACGGGATCGGGCTCTCGGAGGAGGTCGACGTTTGCAGATACTCGTGACAGGTGGGACCGGACTGATCGGCAGGGAGCTTTCTCGCCGGCTTGCAGAGGCGGGACACACCATCGTATTTCTGACCCGGCGCGAGCCGAAGGGTAGCCCCTACCGGGGATTTGTCTGGGATCCAGAAGCGGGCCCTCCGCCCAGGGAGGCGATCGACGGGATCGATGCTGTCATCCACCTTGCCGGCGAGCCTGTCGCTGGAGGTCGGTGGACGCCGGAGGTCAAGAGAAGGATACGTCAATCGCGGGTGACGGGAACTCGCAACCTGATCGGCGGGATCGCGGCCGGGGCGTCTCGCCCAAAGGTACTGATCAGCGCGAGCGCGGTTGGCTTCTACGGCGATCGGGGTGAGGAGGTCCTTCATGAGACAGTGCCCCAAGGTGCCGGATTCCTGAGTGATGTCTGTGTCGAGTGGGAGGCGGAGGGGAAGCGGGCCGAGCAGTTGGGGCTGAGAGTAGGCCACGTTCGGATCGGTGTTGTGTTAAGCCAGTCTGGCGGAGCACTTCCGCTCATGTTGCCCGCTTTCAAGCTCGGGTTGGCTGCTTCACTGGGGGATGGCCGACAGTGGTTTCCCTGGATTCACATCGACGATGT
>JANNRD010000012.1:0-6667 GCA_031401095.1 Acidobacteriota bacterium | reverse complement strand
CTTCACGGTCGCCTGGGAGCGGCCCAGCCAGTTCCGCAAGGTGTTGAGCAACGTCGGGAGTTTCGTGAATCTGCGGGGCGGGCATGTCTATCCCGAAAAGGTTCTGGCGAGCGAGAAGAAGTCGATCCGCATCTTCTTATGCGACGGGCGGAACGACAATCGCGGCATCCGCAACGGTGTGTACGACGAGAAGCGAGACTGGTTATATCAGAATGTGCGGCTCATGAAGGCGCTCACACAGAAGGGATACGACGTCAGCTACACGTGGGGCATGAATCTGCACGGACAGAAATTCGGCGGGGCAGTGAACTCAGGCGGAGAGTCTGGGTGATGCTGTCAGCCCAGTTGCCAATGCGCCAGCACGCCGACCGCGCGAACCCCAGGTCGCACGTTGGAGTCGTGCCGGGCACCCTTCGCTGATAAACAGCGCGATTCGTCCTGAAGATGTTGCCTCTGTTCGATTCTTGTCGGACTATTGGTTCGGAACATCTAACCCCAAAGGCGAGGCTCCGCTATGAAACTCTTTCAGAGAATTATTCTGACGTTTGTTCTCGCATTGCCAATTCTCGCGCAATCACCCGATCAACCGTTGCGCGCTGTGACTGATCCTGGAGTGGTCACTACGCGGCAGAACATCACTCCGGCGGGAGTGCAGAGTGTTTTCGACGGGCGAGTATACGGCGTTGCCTTCGGCGCATCCGCAAATGAGATTTATGCGTTGACGGCACGCGGGCGCGTCAATCAAACGAATTTCATCAAGCTGGATTGGAAGGCGAATACGGTTTTGCAGCGCATCACGCTAAGAGAAAACCCAGGCCTGCAAGGCCTCTTGTATGATGCTGTTGGAAAGCAGGTGCTGGTGAGCGCGGCCTTGCCTGAGAAGGAGGGCGCAAATGCCAAAGGGCGTCAGGCTTCGCCGGTAGTCCATGCTGACGGCACCCAAACTTTCATCGAACTAACTGGCGGAGCGCGTCTGCTGACGATCAATGAATCCGGTGTTCGCAGCGTCATCGAAGGCGTCGGTCATTTCATTACAGGTGCGCCCGCGCTGGCGTCGAAGCCCAATGCGAGAGGGCAGCGCCTCGCCGTGCTGCCGTTGATTTACAACAACCAGCTGGCCGTAATTGACCTGAACGGCGGCAAACTGGTAGGGCGTCCGAACGTTGGCATCGCTCCATTCGGCGCAGTGATCAGCGCGGACGGCACTGTTGCATTCGTCACCAATTGGGGAGGTCGTTTGCCAAAGCCTGGCGATTTGACTGCGCCAACAGGCTTTCAAGCCAATGCCGATCAGGTGGTTGTGGATGAACGCGGCATTGCTGCAACCGGCACTGTCACACGCATCGATCTGACGACGATGCAGGTCACGCAGACGATCGCCGTTGAATTGCATCCAACCGCAATTGTCTGGGATGAACCACACAATCGTCTGTATGTTGCAAACAGCAATAAGGATTCGGTTTCGGTGATTGACACGGCGAGCAACAAGGTCATTCAAACCCGGACGCTTTCCGCGCCGGACACCAGGGGTTTTTCGCCGACCGCTTTGGTGTTGAGTCAGGACGGCAACAAGTTATTTGTGGCCTGCGGGGGATTGAATGCAGTCGCTGTGCTTGAAACTGCAAACATGTCAGTTACGGGCTACATCCCAACAGGCTGGTATCCGAATGTCCTGGCGCTCAGTCCCGATGGCAAACAACTTGCGATCGGGACACTGCTCGGTCCCGGCTCAAGCTGGCGCGAAGCCCCGAATAGACGCTTTGTACATAGCTATCGCGGCAGCGTCAGCGTGGTACCCATTCCCGACACTGCGCAACTCAACAACTACACTGCGGCCGTTTGGGAGAATAATCATCTGGCGAAGCCTGCCAGCCCAGCCGCACGGCAAACCACGAAGCCCGCTCCGGTTGCAATTCCCGCCCGGGCAGGCGACCCATCGTTGATTGAGCATGTCGTCTACATCATTAAAGAAAATCGCACGTACGATCAGGTGCTTGGCGATATGGCCAAAGGCAATGGCGATGCATCGCTGGTGATGTTTGGTGTCGACGTGACGCCCAATCAACATCGCCTCGCCGACCAATTTGTCCTGCTCGACAATTTTTATGCCAGCAGCGGCAACAGCGCTGAGGGTCATCAATGGGCGACGCAAGCGAACGAGGTTTCCTATTGCCTCTGGCCTGGCTACGCCGGACGCAGCTATCCGTATGACGGCTCTGACCCGATTGCTTACAGCGATGGCGGGTTTATCTGGGATGCAGCATTGAAGATGAAGAGGTCCGTGCGAATTTATGGCGAATTCGCAGGGCATTTGAACGAAACAGACAGTCAGCCGCGTGCGAAATTGTTTGAGCGTTGGAAAGCCGGCGAAGATTTCAGCAAAGAATGGAACATCACCGCGCCAATCAAACCGATCAATAGCATTCTTGCCAAACACTATCCAAGTTATTCAACCATCGTTCCCGATGTCGTGCGTGCCCAGATCTTCGCCAAAGACGTAAAGCAATGGGAAGCCGAAGGCAAGATGCCAAACCTCGTAATTTTGCAATTGCCGAGCAACCACACGAATGGAACCAACCCCGGCAGGCACACGCCGAAAGCGATGATCGCCGACAATGATCTTGCGCTGGGGCAAATTGTCGAAGCCTTATCAAAATCGCCCTTCTGGAGAAAGATGGCAATCTTCGTCGTTGAAGATGACGCACAAAATGGCGTCGATCACGTGGATGGTCATCGCACCGTCGCGCTCGCCATCAGCCCATACACGCGGCGCGGTCACGTGGATTCAACCTTCTATGCGCAGCAAAGCATTCTCAAAACGATTGAATTGATTCTCGGCCTGCCGACGCTTTCGCTGTTCGATTTGATTGCGAACGATATGCGCTCGAGCTTCACCGATACGCCCGATCTGACGACCTACCAGAGCACCGAGCCGAAACAATCGTTGTTTGAATTGAACCCGGCGCTGACGTCGTTACGAGGTCAGGCAAGGCGCGATGCGATGGCTTCGATGAAGATGCGCTTTGATGTGCCCGATGCGGCACCAACCGAAGCGCTCAATCGCATCGTCTGGCGACAGGTGAAAGGGAGCCTGCCTTACCCGCGTATCAAGCGATCGGTGTTTGCGCCGCTGGCGGTCGAACTCGACGATCATGAGCGTGAAGAGCGATAGCATTGCTCATTTGTGGCAAAGAATAACAGAGGTTCTCGCCGTCACGCTGGTCGAGCTTGTTAACCCCTGCCAGTGGCGAAGTAACACCGAACCGATAATTTCATCCACGAAGTTGCACAAAGGATCGCGACGCGGCTGTCGCCTCCCTTGTCTAACTCCGTGCCATTTTGTTGAAGAACACAATTTTAACCGGAAGAGATGCTGGCGAGGATGTCAACTCTCATCTTCCTTGAATCACCTGGTCACGGCTGCTGTCCTCCCTGACTCAATCCTTGCCTTTTTGCAGCCTCCGTTGCTTCAGCTCCTGCTCGCGGCAGCGCCCCCGGGGACAATAACCAATGGCTAGCCCTGAAAGGGTTACACAAGCACCCTGAAGTGCAACCCTGACAGGGTTGAATCCAATTTTGATACCCTACCGTGGGCGCTGCCCACGTCTAGTGAATTTACCCCTTTGGGGACGGGAGCAATCGAGAGAGCGACTTTTGACGCGGCCTCCTGGAATCCCGGAAGAGTCACCTTTCTTTCCCCGCAGCCCATTGAATCGCATTTCTCACCAACTGTTGGTACTTCGGATTCAGGGTTGCGTTACGGTCGTGACCTGGTTGCAGGTAAACGACGCGGGACCTTTCGTAGGGACTGATCCAGGCAACTGGACCGTCACTGGTGGGATTGTCCGATCGGAGTAGCACCTTCACTCTCGGCGAAATCCACATATCCTTGTAGGTTTCATCAAAGATTCGGAAAGCGCCGAGGCCTTTCGTCATCGGATGCTCGGTGACCACGGTCATGAGCTGTTCTTGATCGTGTTTGAAGCTCGATGCCTTCCCGTTCACCGGCTCGAACAGATAGCGTCCGCCGACAACTTCTTCGTACCACCATGGCCAGTCGGCGTTGTCCCCGATCGCGTGGTGCAAGATGACGACGCCCTTCCCGCTCTCGACAAAGGCGCGCAGATTGCTGCGCCGTTGCCCGTCGATACTCTTCATCATGTCGTAGAGCACGAGGACGTCGGCGCGTTTGCGGATATCGCTGGAAAATGCCGCCGGATGCGGATCGACGACGGTCTTGATCCCGGCATCATCAAACGTCGAATAGAATTCGAGATCGTGATCGTGACCTCCGGTGACGAGCAACACCCGAACGGCGTCGGGGCGCTTTGGCTGCGGTTTCCAGGCGGCTGGCTGGACGGCAGCAGAACGTCCCGCAGGCGCCCAGACGACGCAAAACAGCATGAGCGAGATAAAGCAAGTGTGTTTCATAGCTCACCTCAGCGACCAGGGCTGCCGGTACCTCTTCGTCATCAACATCGCAGCCTCCGGATCTCCGATGATCTGCTCTTTGACTGCGTCCCAGCGAATCTTGTGCCCGGTGCGATACGCGATGTTGGCCAACTGACAAGCCGTCGTTGAACGGTTGCCCTCGATCATCGTGCAGTTCGTCGCTTTGCGCGAATTCAGACATTCGATGAAGTTGCGTTGATGCGTGCCCCATCCCGCGTCAAGGCCCGTGGGGCTGTTGATAGTTTGAGGTCGTTTCTCTTCAGTGATGATCTGATAACCGTCACGGTTGAGCAGCATCGTGCCAGCCGTACCGAGAAACTGGATGCCGTGATCTGAAGCGGGGCTACCGCTCGAGAAGGCGCTCGCGTGGCGGCACGAGTAGGTCAGCGTCAAGCCGGGGAAATCAAAGACCTGCTCGACCGTATCCGGTGTCTCACGATCATCGTCGAAGACATACTTGCCGCCGGACGCCGTCACGCTCAACGGCGCCTTGAGGTTCATGATCTGCATCACCGAATCGATCAAGTGAACGCCCCAGGTAATCGTCATCCCCCCGCTGTAATCCCAATAGTAGAGATAGGTGCCGTTGTATCGATCCTGATTGAAGTCGCGCTTTGGTGCGGGGCCCAGCCAGAAGTCGTAATCCACACCCGCAGGCGGTGGCGAGTTTTGAGCCTTCTTCAACTGCCGGTAGCCCGCGTTGTAGTTGACCTTGTCATTCCAGGCGTTCCAGCAATGTACGAGTGAGATTTTCCCGAGCTGGCCCGAGCGAATGATCTCCTGCGCTTGGAGAAAGAGCGTGCCCGTACGTTGTTGCAAGCCAACGGAAGCGACACGGTTTGTGTCTCGAGCAGCTCGGGTGAGCAACTGGCCTTCGCGGATGGTATGGCCGATGGGCTTTTCCAGATACAGGTCTTTCCCCGACTCGAGGGCTTGGATCGCAGGAATTGCGTGCCAATGGTCAGGCGTCGCGATGATGACGGCATCGACATCTTTCCGGTCGAGAATGCGGCGGAAATCGCCGGTCGTGTCTACCGCGCCGCCGATCCGTTGCGCAGCCTTGTTGAGTTGGCTCTGATCCACGTCACAGAGCGCGACCACCTTTGTCTTCGGCGACTTCAAACATTCCCGCAAATCGAGTAGGCCCTGGCCACTGCAACCGATCAGCGCCAGACGAATCGTATCGTTCGCGGCGATCACAGCAGACCTCGCCAGCGCCAGGCTGGCAGTCGAGGTTCTTAGAAATTGACGTCGCGTAAATGACGAGCGGTGGATCATAAGAAGTGGCTCCTTCTGTTTCCCTGGCTTGTGTGGAGTGGAACCCGCGATCGTCCCGGAGCAGCAAAGGAAAATTCATCTTGCCATACTCTGAACCGGCGGTCGATCTCCGCCGCCAGACGCGATGGGCAGGACCTCTCAGCTCCTGATCGACCCTGGCTTCGGAGCGAAGTGGAAATGATCAGCCCCCCACTGCACCTCGTCTTGCTTTAGCCCGCGGCTACTGTTCAAATTCCTTCGTTCTCACAAAGGCATGGCGGCCTCGCAGAATAATCGCTTGATCAATCAGGTGGCATGGTCGAACCGCACCTACCGTACCTCTAAAAGGAGATAACATGATCGGCAACACACCTGCGCTGGAATCCTTGAAATCCGAGTACGTCGAATCGGAATAGCATAGGGTCGTAGCGATGCGAAGCTAAAGGTATTTTTGATCCAAAGGAATTTACGAATGAGAAAAATGGCAGGATACCTCATTGGTTTATTGTTGACGGCGCCGGCGGCGATGGCTCTCGCACAGGTCGGCGTGCAACAAACGACTCCGGGGCAGCAAGTGGGAAGGGGCAGTGGCCAGCAGCCGATACCGCCAGGCCCGAACGCGAATTCGCAGTATCGGCTGGGACCCGACTCGCTGCCTCAGGAAGGCGTCCCGAAGGGTGAGATTCGCGGGCCGTACACGCTCCCAAGCAACGCCTATACCGGGACTCAGCACACCTATTGGGTCTACGTTCCGTCGCAGTACGATCCGGTGATTCCGGCGGCAGTCATGATTTATCAGGATGGGCAGGCCTTCAAGGATGAAAACGGGGATATTCGGGCACAGAACGTCATGGACAATCTGATCTACCGGCGCGAGATTCCGGTCATGATCGGAGTGTTCATCAATCCGGGTCGCACGCCCGAGCAGCCCGAACCCACGCCGCAGAATTGGGGCGAC
>JANNRD010000011.1:0-1978 GCA_031401095.1 Acidobacteriota bacterium | reverse complement strand
AGCCAGCCGCGCGGGGTGTAGGTGAAGGCGAGCGTGACACCGTTGGGATCGATGATCGTGAGCGGGCGGCCGTTGGCGTCGTAGGCGGTGATCTGGGCGAGGTGGCCGAGGGCGTTGGTCAGGGTGGCGAGGTTGCGCCAGCGATGCGTGCAAAAGTCGGCGCTGGCGGGACGGCGATTCATGCGGTCAAGGAAACTATTGTGATGCTGACCCCAAATCACCACCCCAATACCATCAGAATATCGCCGTGTCGTCAGCGCCGACTTTTACGAGTCAATTCGGCCTCGACCACTTATCGCTTCTCCGCTGACTCGCATCGGACTCTCTAGCTGCGGCCAACACCCAGTGATACACGCTGCTATACGTTCCAAACGTAGGGTCAATCGATTCATTTGGATAGACTTCATATACCGGATCAGCAGACCCACGAACACCAAGTTCAAACTCCGAATCACTTCCCATCATGCCGCGCCCGATGGCCGTAAACTCAGGGTAAATCGATGATGTTCCAATCGACTTCCGATCAAGCATCAGTGATCCACCGAGACTCTCTATAGTTTCATAGCGCTGAAATAGCTTACGTAGTCCTTCCGCCAGCGGCTCAAGCTGCTCGCCTCGAAGAACTGGCGACTCAACGCATCGAAATGAGCGCTTATCCTTTAGGAGTACAAGCGCCCGACGTTCCGCTTCCTCAATTGGGATATCGTTGATTTCGGTTAGAACGGCTGCCTCGGCTTGATGCTCCGAGCGACCTTTTCGAATGAGCCAAGCTACCGTAACCCATATCAATGCCACTATCGCGACGAATATCAAAACTTGCATTGGTCACCCCTAATCATTGGCATCCGCACTGATTCGCCGCTGCAGTCGCACCCCGCGCGGCGGTAGTCACTGGATTGAAGGCAGTGGTCAAGTATTTCTCGTGTCGCACCAAGTTCGCGTGCGCGGCCGTGTGCTCGGCCGTAGTTAGCAGTTGAAGATTTAGTCGCGAATTGCGAATCGCCTGGGGCAACGCCGCTGTTGGAAACATACCCTGTTTGAGTGGATTGATGTGATGAACTGCGGACACGCCTCTGGCACCATGCCAATTCTGGCCTCGCCGTGCTGCGGCCTGCGAAATATTTTTTGCTGCTGCACGTAAAGCGAAGGAAGCTCCGGTAAGGCCAACTTCAAGCCCCAACTCAGAGTACATACCTGCGGCATACGCACCGCTGCACTTGTCGACACCACCAATATCCCACTGATCACGGATATAGCTGGTTAGCCCGAAGCTGAGAGTATCCCCAAACCCGGCCGAGTAATTCGACGCGTTATCGAGCCAGTCAAGGCCCTCTGGATCAGTCCGCGATATCGGGTTGCCGCCGACGAACGCATACGGATTAGTGCCCCCCGCCAACCCAACGGGATCAGGCGACAGATACCGCCCGAGCCTCGGATCATAGTACCGGTTCCAGTTGTAATGCAGTCCGGATTCGCGGTCGAAGTATTGCCCCGGGAATCTGAGATTGATCGTCACCTTCACGGTATCCCCATCCGGGTCTTCATTGGGCAGTGTCGTGCCGAAGGCATCGCTCTCCCACTTCCACACCACCTTGCCACTCTGGTCCCGCGCCGCGATCGGCGTGTTGAGGTGGTCCGTCTCCAGGTACAGCGCCACCTCTGACGTTCCATGCACGATGATTGCCACTGGCGCGTCATCGCGCCAGACGTAAGTCCGCAGCGGATTGCCTGCCCCGTCGAACTCCCCCTTGAGCCGGTCATGGAGGTCGTAGGCGTAGATCACGGTCCCCGCCCCTTGCGGCGCGGCGGCGGTGGTCACTTTCCGGGTTCGGCGTCCTTTGTAGTCATAGAAGTAGCTCGCCAGCAAGGTCGCGCCCTGGCTCACCGTCTTGACCTGTGCCGCCCGCTGGTTCCAGACGAAGTTCAAGCCTCTGGCTTGGGTGACGTTTCCCGCTGCGTCCAGCGTGAAGCTCTGGCC
>JANNRD010000010.1:0-1602 GCA_031401095.1 Acidobacteriota bacterium | reverse complement strand
CTCGAAACCCGACAGCATACTCTGGCAGCGAGCGCAATCTCGAAATTACTGTCTCAAGCGAGGGATTACCCATCTCGACGGGATTGGTTAGTGGCAAAACCGCCTGATCCTCGAGCGAATCGGCGCGTCCATCCCAGAATTGGCCTGGGTTGAAAAGGACATTGAGAAGTGTTGGCGAGTTTCGGGTACCGCGCTTTTGTGCGACGCCTTCGGCAACAGACTTCCCGTCAGCAAACCCGAGCTGCGGGTCGTGGCAGGTCGCGCACGCAACACTTCCATCCAACGACAGCCGTTTGTCGAAGAAGAGTCTTCGGCCCAGCTCGATCTTTGACGCAGTCTGAGGGTTGTGCCTTGGAATGTAGTAGTCCCAGAGGTCTGCGGGGAGCCCGAGAGGTATTGCCGAGCGGACAAGATCCGTCATCGAAAAGAACGGGAACGCCTCCTGCGCCGCGCCAAGAAGCGCAATCACCACGAGGCTGCCGACGAAGCCCAGTCGCAGGACTCTTCTTTGTCGAGGTCCGTCGTTCATTCAAATCTGCGTCAGAATCATCTTCGCTATGGTTAAGTATATGATCAGCCCAGTCGCGTCTACCAGAGTCGAAATGAGCGGCGCTGACAAAACAGCCGGGTCGATCCCGAAGCGGTTTGCGATGATCGGTATCAAGGCCCCGACGGATGTCGACCAAACGCAGATCGAAACCATGGTCACCGAAACAGTGAGCGCAAGCGGGAAGGGTGTCTTCCAGAGCAGCATCGCCTGGAGAAGCGCGACGGCCCCGACCACAAACCCAACAATCGCACCAGTCGCCATCTCTCGAAGGACGACCTTCCATGCGCTTCGCAGGCCAATCTCGCCGAGGGCAAGACTGCGAATGACAGTCATGACGGTTTGCGATCCTGCATTACCACCCGTTCCAATCAGCAGTGGAACGAAGAAAGAAAGCGCGACCACGGCTGCCAACTCTGATTCGTAACGATGCAGCACCGCGCTCGTCAGGGTCCCTGCGACAAAGAGCAACAGCAACCAGCCAATGCGCTTGCGGACGACGCGCAAAATCGGGTTATCAAAATATGGCTTGTCGAGAGCCCCGGGCTGAACCGCAGCCATGCGCAGGATATCTTCAGTCTGCTCTTTGATGAGAACGTCGATGACGTCATCAACCGTGACAAAGCCCACGACACTCCCGTTCGGATCGAGGACGGGCACGGCAAGGAGATTGTACTTCGCGATCTTCTGCGCAACGGACTCCTGATCCTCGAGAGCGCTGGCCGTCACCGGTTTGCGCCGCATAACCTCGCTTACCAGCCGCTCCAACTCGGCCATGACCAGGTCCCGCAGCGAGACAGAACCCAGCAGTTGGTCGGTCTCAGGTTCGACGACGTAACAGGCGTAAATCGACTCCTTCTCCCGCGCCACGGAACGAATGTGCTTGAGCGCCTCCGCCACCGTCATTGTCGGATCGAGTCTGACAAACTCGGTCGTCATGATGCCGCCGGCCGTGTGATCAGGGTACTTAAGAAGGTGTTCAAGCTCGGACTGCGCTTCGGCGCTGAGCTTGGGGATGACGCGCCGCCGCTCGAGCTGGCCCATCCGCTGAATGA
>JANNRD010000009.1:0-1896 GCA_031401095.1 Acidobacteriota bacterium | reverse complement strand
CGGTCGGCGTCATTTTCGTGTTGCTCGGGTGCATTCCAGGAGCTGGCGTGATGATGGACTATCTCAACAATGGCAACGTCACGGGGCCGTCTCTGGCGCTGCTGGCTCTGGCTCTGGGACTGGTGCTGATCGGGGCGATCTCGGTCCTGGCAGGGTTGATCCTGCACACAATCGCGAGGCGTTTTCAGGAACTTGATCGTCAATGGCAGCTCTTCGAAAGCGAACTATACCGCGTCCGGTCAAGGGAGTAGTGGTCGAGCCGACCCGCAACTCGCCCCGACACTAACATGACACTCACCCTTTCCGACGTCGCGCGCCGCCGAGTTTCCCTGACGCTGCTCGGTCTCGCGATCGCGACCTACATCGGCCTCTCGGCATCTCAGATCTCTCTTCCTGGTCCCTATTACGATGAAGCCCTTCAGGCTCCAGCGGCAATCGCTCTGCTGACTGGCAATGGGGATCATATCGGAATTGGGATGACAGTCGGGCGATGGCGTCTGCCAATAATGGCAGGTGAGTACATCGGCGCGTTGAAGTCCTATGCCCTTCTCCCGCTCTTTTTTCTTCTTGGACCTGGCACCGCGGCCCTGCGACTGACGACGATACTGATGACTGTTCTCGGCCTCTTCTTCACCGCGCGATTTGCAAAGGATGCGCTCGGCCGCGGGCCAGCAATCGTTGGTACCTGGTTGATCGCGACCGACCCGACGTTCGTTCTCGCGACGCGCAGCGATTGGGGACCCATCGCGATTGCATTTACGTTGAGAATGAGCGCGCTCTACTTTGGCTTCCGGTGGTGGAAGAGTCGAGGAGAGGACAAGGTGGCTCTGGTGATCGCCTCGATCCTGCTCGGACTTGGAATGTGGGACAAAGCGAGCTTCATCTGGTTTGTCATCGCCATTGTCGGAATCGGCATGGTAGCTTTTTTGCTGACTCGAGAGCGACCACAGCTCAGCCCTCTTATGTTGATTCTGGCTGTTCTCGGGTTCTCCCTTGGCGCGGCGCCGCTGCTGTCATACAACATTTGGCAGGATTGGATGACCTTCAAGCTGGCGGTTCTGCCGGGCGAGGAGGCATCCATCGCGAAGCTCATCGCACTCATTCCCAGCCGCACGGGGGCTTTGAGGGCAGTGTTCGACGCGCAGGCGCTTGCGCACTGGATGACCGGCATCCACTTGAAAGCCAACCTCGGTATCACACTTAGCCTCCTGGGCCCACTTTCTCTAACTGCTTTGATAGTCCTTGCTGTGGCTGCCGCGCGACGCCGCCGCGCGTGGCTCGCTTTCTTTCCGGTGATAACGCTTGTCATGCTCGCCGAAATGTACGCCACTCCTCGCCCGATATGGATTCACCATTTCATCGGAATCTACCCTTTTCCACACCTTGCAATTGGAGTCGCTGTCGGGCTTGTTTGGCAGTCTGTCGGTCGATCTGGTGGTCGGGCCATTGTCGTGGCGGTGACCTTGATAGCGGTCATTGCGGTAGTTTTCAATCTCATGACAATGGCTCAGTTTCATGACGCGCTGAAGACCCGCGGGGGCTCGGATTCATGGTCTGATGCTGTTTATCCCATGGCTAGAACTGCTGAGGAGCAATTTGCACGTCGCCAGATTCAGATCTTGGACTGGGGGATGTTCAACCAGCTCTATTTGCTTGGCGGGGGAAAGCTCAGACTCTCTGAACCAATCTACTCGCTGCCGCAGACCGGAGAACCTGATGCGAGGATGTTGCAGTTGCTCTCAGACACGACGAATGTCTTTCTCTTGCATTCAGCGAAAGCAACGTCCTTAAAGAATCTGACACAAGGATTGGAAAAGGCGGCAAGAGTCGTTGGCGTGGTGTCCAAGAGTGAACGGCAGATTCGTGATCGTAACGGTGAGGTCGTCTTCCGTTTCG
>JANNRD010000008.1:0-9575 GCA_031401095.1 Acidobacteriota bacterium | reverse complement strand
GTCGCCCCAATTCTGCGGCGTGGGTTCGGGCTGCTCGGGCGTGCGACCCGGATTGATGAACACTCCGATCATGACCGGAATCTCGCGCCGGTAGATCAGATTGTCCATGACGTTCTGTGCCCGAATATCCCCGTTTTCATCTTTGAAGGCCTGCCCATCCTGATAAATCATGACTGCCGCCGGAATCGCCGGATCGTACCGCGCCGGAACGTAGACCCAATAGGTGTGCTGAGTCCCGGGATAGGCGTTGCTTGAGAGGGTGTACGGCCCGCGAATCTCACCGTTCGGGACGCCTTCCTGAGGCAGCGAGTCGGGTCCCAGCCGATACTGCGAATTCGCGTTCGGGCCTGGCGGTATCGGCTGCTGGCCACTGCCCCTTCCCACTTGCTGCCCCCGGGCCCGGTTGCCCTGGAGCGGGTTGCGACGTTGGGACCCTGCGCGAGAGTCAACACCGTCGCTTCCACAAACAATAGACTCGTGGCGTATCCAGCCGCTCTTCTCATTCGAAAAACTCCTCGGGATTAAGAAACCCTGATCAAAACATTGTATTGACATGGCCGATCTTTCCGGCACCACCTGCAGCACCTCCCACTGCTCGACAAGCTTGCCATTCTCGTCGAGGCCTCGGCCGGCCAGCACTGGTTGAACATGAGGTCGTAGAAACTCATGACGGCCTGCTTGTTGCGCTCGAGTTGATCGCTATCGCGGACCCGGAATTCTCAGTTTGCATTGGTCTTGAGCTGAGGGTACTTTGCCAGCTTTAGAGTTCCGTCCTGCACGAGCCCAACACCGGAAGAGTAGTACTTGTATTCCCTGACGCCTGGTTCCAGCGGAGTGGTCTCTTCGACCTTGAGACAGTTCTTGAACTCGCCAGCTGGAGTCACGACGGTTTCGCTCAGGCTGACTATCTCGGCCCGATCCATCGCGACCCTTGGAGCGACCTCCTGATAATGCCTTGCTCCAAGGTCTATCTGCCCAGGTATCATGAGTCCAAAGCGGGCGCCCTTCACGCCGGCCAACCACGCACCCTCGTGACTGACGATCTTGTCTGCCTTGTACATGTCCACGTTTTCGCCGAAGTAGAAGACGTCATTGCTTAGTCGACTGATGGCGAAGTAATTGCGTGAAACCTCGACCAACCTGCCGTCCTTTGTCTCGCGCTCCTCGACAACACCTGTCTCGACGCCGTCCACTCTCTTGGTCTCGTTGAGGACGGTGATCACCAGTCGCTCCCTTCCTCCCTCAAAGACCAGCTGATATCCGGGTTCAAGAATGAAATAGGGAGTGCGACCGCTGGCGGAGAGATCGCTCTTGTCGACGGCGAAACGGGTTGCCCACCCACCGATTTCCTTCTTTTGTTCATTCGCCTGAGCGGCCATAAGGCAAGTGAGAAGCGCGATCGAGAGAAGAAGCGAAAGTAAGGTGTACTTCATGATGGTACTCCGATCACCCGGGGAAAATCCCCAGAGCAACTCATTGAGTCTCCGCATTCGACGGCGGATATTGTCAGAATCCCGAGATTCGTTGGCCAGAGCAGACTCCCTCTGCGGACTCTGTTTAGGATTGAGAATCTACGCCTGCCAGGACGAAAGCGGAAGAGCAAAAAAAGGGAAGACAATTGCGCCCGCTGCCTCCAAGTACAAGCAGACTTCAAACGAGCGGAAAGATCGGATCGCGCCCCGCTCGATGGCAGAGTTGCGGCGCCGCAGAGCATCCGCAGCCGAGGACGCTACTCTTTCGAGGATGATCCGCCTGATGCAAATGGCGGCAGACTGAACTCAGCCTGCCGCCTCACAAGATTCTCCGAGAATACGAAACAAGATGACATCCTGTTTCACGATCACTTAGACCGGTATCTGGCCCAAGCCGTCCGCCAGCGCCCATCCTCCGCAGGAAAACCTGCCAAGACAGTCCCTCGTTGATCCGCGAATTCGTTGAAGACCCAGAAAAAGTCATTGTTAGTCGGATCAACCGCGATTCCGCTGTAATCTCCCCAGCGGCTGCTGACAGTGGTTGAACTACTGAAGGCCCGGACATAATAGTCCACCCCCTCGTGTACGACTCCCGAACTTCGCACCGAGCCTGGCGCGTCGCCGGCCGCGCGTCCAGTGACGTATGCTCCGGCAAAAATTGTTGGGGCGGACGCAGAGAAGCCGAACGCCGCAAACCCATCGCGGTTGACAGCTACGGCGGGGAAGAAAGTGAAAGCGCCAGGAGCTATGTCTTCACCGCCGATATTGCCGTGATCGTTCAACGTCACCAGAGCAGGCACGGTTGTGTTTAGATTCCACCAGTGCGCCGTGGTTTGATTGAGGTTAGGGCCGGAATTTGGGCGGATGTCGGCTGTCATCCACAATGCATTATCCCGCCAGACGGCATTCAATGAACGACGGTCATTGACCTCGATGACCCTGGTCGTGCCGGACTGTGGCGCATCAAGTAACCCGCCTGGCGGGAAACTTTCGAGATTGCCAATGTTGACGAACTGCTGCGAAAAGGCTGTCGCGGTGAGAGGGTTGTCAACGCGGACGATCTGGACGGCTTCATTCCCGGTGGCAAAATTGGTAAGACCGGAGTAGGAGACCAGATACGTGCCGATGCCCGGGCCGGCGCCGCCATCTCCAAACACATGCGCCGGCTGGGTCGAGGCTACAATACCGGCCGACGCATACGGATTGTGCACAGTGGCGCTGGCCGCCCCGCCGTCATAAAATCCACCGCTGGCGCCTTTGCCAATGATCCACAATCGCACGCCACCAAAGGGTGAGGGTGGGCCAAAGGAAAACATGTTGGCGGTGATGTAGATTGCTTCCTCGTCTATAGCCAGACCCGGATAGTCAGCCCAACGCTCGGCAGTTCCAATCAGCGTCTTCGCGTTGATGGCGAGGTAATACCAGTCGGCTGCAGTCGGGGTCTTTGGATTACCGTCTTTGGAAACGGCCACAAGGATTCGAGAGATGTTGCTCGTGCTGGTTGCAACGGCCGGACTGCCTGTGACCCGTTCGAGCGAGACAACGACGAAGCGGTCTTCGTACTGATCGTAGATTATCTTCGGGTCAAACGTTCGCGTCAGAGGAGACACAGGCGCAAAAAAGTCTCTCAAAGCATCGCGCCAGACGAGGTGCCCACCTTTATTGCGAGCTTCGATTATGAGGTTGCCAATTGCAATGATATGGCTATTGCCAGCCGCGCCGTGCGGATCCGGCGGTATGGAAAAAACTCCGTTCTCGGTTGCGTTGTCGTCAAAACCAAAAGCCTCGACGCCGCCGTCAACCTTGACGGGCGCCGGAGCTTTCGCGTTTTTCTCCTGGACGGAGCGCGCAAAAAACGGGCCGATAAAATTGGCGGAATCTGACCGCGACGAAGTCCTCAAGTCTGTCAGATTTGAGGAGGCTTCGGCACTGCTTGACGTCTCTTCAGCGCCGATTGAAGGTAAGGGATCACCTTCAGAAGCCACGATTCGAGACTGCCCGTATGACCTCATGTCGGAGCGCAGAAGAAACACCGCAAGAACGACGATGCTCAAGGCCAAAACCCGACGAAGCCATTGAGTTGACTGGAACGAGTCTGTTCCCGTGTACATTGGAAGTCCTCCCTGGTGAATTGCACCATCCAGCGCTGGCCGTTCTTGCCCGGTAAGCAAACGAGGCCAGCGCCAGTATGAGTTTACGCGACGACGCAGAGACTGCACCCAATGACGCACACGGCAGGAATCGATTAACAGCAGATGGACCACAGCCCACCGCAGCGCCTGTCGTCGGCCTCGCACCAGAGTTCAAGTGACAATGTGCCCAAGCCAACTCACCCCCTGGTTCGTAGCAGTGTTGAGGCCTGTGGCTTCATTGACACGGAACGACATCAGTTAACGTTTTCAGCGAGTTGCAAGCTTCTGGTCGCGTCAATATTTATACACCAGAATCAGCAATTTGCAGCGCGCTATTTTTGGTGAGATTGTCACTAGGGTTCTGGGCGATCAGATGGGATGGACTAATTGAGAATCGCTCAGAACCCAGGGGTTTTGCGGCCTGTACTGGCCAACTGGCCAGACATCCTCAAACAAGTCAGCCAGTCTTTGAGGTCTGGGTTCATCACTTCAGGCTGATAGTTTGGCCAGTCCGTGCGGAGCGACGCGCCGCGTCGAGGATGCGCACCACCATCACATTGTTCGCCAGCGACGAGCGATCAGTGTCAGCGACCTTCTCGGTCCCTCGTATCACCGCGGCGAGGTAGGCGAAAGCGTCCACGTATTGCGGGGGCATCTCTTTGAGCGTGACCGCCTGCTCCGCCTGCTGGTCCTTTAGTCGCACGCGAACGTTCTTGCCGTCCGGTGTCAAGACGTACCCGGCGGTACCGTAGATCTCCAGGTCCTTGCGGTTAAACGGCCAGTTCCACGAACCCTGGATGATGGCCTGCGCGTCTGGATAAGTGAGAATGAAAGTCGCCTCGTCGTCCACGCGCGCGTAAACGGAGTCACGCTTAAGCTGCTGGGTCACGGCAGTCACTGTTAACGGCGCGGCGCCCCGCATGAGCCAGGTTGCGAGATTCGCGCCGTAGCACCCGAAGTCAATCAGCGCCCCAGCGCCATTCTGCGCCGGATCGGTGAGCCACGAGAGGAACTCCGGGGGAATTCCGATCTCCTTTGGGCCCTGATGTCCGTCATGGACGACCACCTTCCGAATCGGCCCGACCGCCTTGTCACCATGGACTATCTCGAAGGCCGTGTATCCGCTGGGGTACCAGGTCGTCTCGTAGTTAGTGAGCACGTGGATGCCGTAACGCTTTGCCAACGCTTCGATCTTCTTAGCGTCGTCCATGCTGAACGCGAGGGGCTTCTCGACCATGACATTGATGCCGCGCGGCGCCGCTGCTTCGACAACTGAGAGATGCTCGGCGATCGAGCCAAAAGCGACAACCACCTCGGGCTTTAATGCGTCCAGCATCTTGCCGAGGTCGGTCTGCACGAGCTGCTTGTCGAAGTTGAATCGCCTGGCGTAGCGCTCGACGACATCTTTGTCTGTTTCGTAGATTCCGACGACCTGAATGTCACCCTTCTGGGAGCGCCCGAGGATGCCGCCGACATGCGAGTGTGTGAGGCGAGCGATGACGATGCGGACGGGTTGCTGCGCAGGGAGCGCCTGCCCCCGGAGCTCACCAATCATGGGCGATGTGGTTAGCAGCAGCGCGACGCAGAGGGCTTGAACTACGGCGGTGGTCTCTTGAGCTTTCATATATCTGATTCTCCCGCTTCCCTGCAGATATTGAGGTTACTTGACGAGGTTGACTCGGCGGTCTTCTACACTTATCTGCGATTCCTTGCCCTCACGCAATAGACCGATGGTGTTACTTTTGAGTGGCATGTCATGAAACATTTCAGATTCCATGACAGGTCGCGCGAGTTCGTGGTCAACTGACGAGGATTGGGCATTTCGGCGGCGTGCATCTAAAGCAGGATCTCCAGCGCGACATGACGAGGAATCTATCGTCGCCACCACCGAATGCCTGGCGCGTCTCGGGCTTCTCAAGGACAGCTCAAAGAAGGCTACCTAGAAGACGCCCCGACGACGAGCAGGCGCTGCCTCAAGACCGCGATCCAGGACGGGAGGACGGTCAAATTGACGGGGCCATATCGCGACGACTATATTGATTGGCATGAAGACCAAGTCGACGGGCAAGTGTCAAGACCGCTCATTCGCTTTCGTTGTGTCATTGCTGCTGTTGATCGTCACCGCCGGCCGCGCCGACGCGCAGTGGGCGCAGTTTCGCGGGCCCAACGGGTCCGGCGTCGATGCGTCCGCGGGGTATCCCGTCGAGTTTTCGCCCACCAGGAACGTGGCGTGGAAGGCGTCGGTGCCTTACGGGCAGTCGTCGCCGGTCGTGGTGGGCACCCGGCTCTACCTCACCGCCAGCGAAGGCGACCGGTTGATGACGATCTGCCTGGACACGCGGACCGGCCGGGAAGTGTGGCGCCGGGAAGTGCGACGCGAGCGGTCGCAGGTCACATACAAAGCCAACGATCCGGCCTCGCCCACCCCAGCGGCGGACGAAAGCGGCGTTGTCGCCTTCTTCCCTGAATTTGGATTGGTGTCGTACACCAACGACGGGCAAGTGCGTTGGACCTCTCGCCTCGGCCCCTTCAAGAACTTTTACGGAATGGCGGGTTCGCCAATCATCGCCGGGAGTCTGGTCGTGCTGGTCTGCGACCAGCAGGCGGGTTCCTTTGTCATCGCCCTCGACCGCTCGACCGGGCGCCAACGATGGAAGGCCGATCGGCCAGGAATGATGATTGGGTGGTCGACACCGATCGTGTTTCGACCCGACGCGACTCGTGCGGACTTGATTGTGCTCGGCTCGACGCGTCTCGACGCCTACGACCTCGCGTCTGGCGCCCGGCGCTGGTGGCTGCCCGTGGGATCCAACGGCGCGATTGGCACGCCGGTGGCTTTTGGCGATATGCTGATGATCTCCACCGACGGCGTCAACGAGCCTTATATGCCGACCTTTGCGTCGGTGCTTGCGCAATACGACAAGGACAAGGATGGGCGACTGTCATTCTCGGAGTTTCGCGGGGATGCAGACCTCGGGGAGCACTTCGGCTGGATCGATGAAAACGACGACAAATTCATCGTCGCCCAGGAATGGAACACGGCGCGGTCGTTGGGCCTTGGCGATTGGGGGGCGATCGCTGTTCGCCCCGACAACGCGCGGGGCCAGCTCGAACCTGGCGCGATTCGCTGGCGCTTTCAGAAGAACATCCCGTACATTCCAGCGCCGCTGCTCTACCAGGGCGTTTTCTACCTGGTCAAGACGGGTGGCATCATCACCTCGCTTGATCCCGCGACCGGCCGCCTCCTCAAAGAGGGCCGGAGCCCGGGTGCGCTGGGCGAGTACTATGCGTCACCCGTTGCCGCAGACGGCAAGGTGTTCCTCGCGAATACCGAAGGCAAGATCACCGTTCTCAAAGCTGCCGCACAGTGGGAGGTGCTCGCCGTCAACGAACTCGACGACGAGGTCAACGCAACGCCCGCTCTCAGTGAGGGACGGCTTTACGTGCGGACGCGCGGCGCGGTGTACTGCTTCAGCGCCTCGCGGTAGCCGAGCCCGCGCGACAATAGGACATGATCGGTGCCCGCGTCATTTCTTTCTGACGACTGTCATCATGACCTCCGCCGGATATTGCCTCGAATGATGTACTGCATTACGGGCGACGACACCGGTAACCTCATCATAATTTTTCCCGCCCGTATTCATATTACGGTCAAAACGAGGGAAATTGCTGCTCGAGACCTCGACCCGAATCCTGTGACCGACCGCAAAAAAGTTACTGGTTGTCATCGGCTGGAACTTAACCTTGTAGACCTTGCCCGATTCCATCCAGACTTGCGGCTTGTCGTATCCATCCCGATAGCGCAGCCGCTGAATTGTTTCATCGAGATTGTAGGCTCGTCCTTCCCCATCGACATCGATCAGTTTGACCGTGAAATCGGTATCTTTGGCATCCGATGAAACATAAAGAGTGACATCTATTGAGCCGCTCAGTTCGATCCCTTCTTTGAGCGCTTCCGAAGTGTAAACCAGAATGTCGGGGCGTTCTTCCAGCTTTCGCTGGTCAAAAGACCCTCCAGCAATCGCATTCCCGGTACAGCAAACGTTGCCACCAAAGGAAGGGACAGGCTTCATCGGATCGTATTCAAAGCTATCGGGCATATCCGTGGAAGGCGGCGCCGCGACTAATGCGCCGTCGCCATTGAGCGTGTTCGCTTTCCCATTGCTCGAAAGGTAGAACTTCATCGGCTCTGCACCCGAAGGAGGCCAGGTTTCCGATGACTGCCACTTGTTGCTGCCCATCGTGAAATAGCGGACTTTCGGATTCTTGAGAATCTCGTTGTCTTCGCCTTTCAGGAAATGATCAAACCAACCATATGTCAACGCGTTGTAATCAAGCCGCGCGTCGCCCATGTTTCTTTCGCCAACCACTGTATTTTCGGTCGCCCGCGTAAAGCTGCAATGTAACGTCGGGGCGATGACAGCGTATTGTTGATCGGCGATTTCGGGGCGTGCGGTTTTACGGACGTGATTATAGAGCGCCAAATTTGGACCGACCGAAACATCGTACCAGGACATAAACCAAAATCCGGGTATATTGATTTTCATATCGTCATGAAAAAGTCCGCCTTTGTACCACGCTGGATCATTCGGCGCTCTTTGAATCATCTGGCCGCCGGTAGCAACCGGCATTTTATCGGCGAAGATGCCCGGCGGTCCATCTACTGCTTTGTAAATGTCCATGACCGGCAAATGACGAAGAGCCTGCGACCAGTCCACCGGAGGAAGTTGTTGGGCCAGGTCAAATGACTTCGACGCGCGTCTCAAATCAGCCTGAGAAGTATTCGGAGGAAACATCGGGCGGACCTGATTCTGTTCAGCATAAAGCCACGCGATAAAAAGCATCTGAACCGCCCCGCCTCGATACCAATTACCTTGTTCGTAATAAGGGCCGACGCGTCCGACTCCGGCTCCAAAACCCTGTGCGATCATCGTCGTATATGCAGGATTTCCCCGAGCCGCAACCGCCATTTGCCATTCGGCAGTTGACGAACAGCCGATCGTTCCAACCTTCTTGTTTGACCAGGACTGCGACGACATCCATGAAAACGCATCGTCGCCGTCGGTGGTTGGCGGTCCGAGAATGTCGTAGTTACCTTCGGAGAAAAAATGGCCCCGCTCATTCATGACAACGTAAGCATAGCCGCGCTTGATAGCTTCGAGAATGGTCGTCATATCGCGGGGCGCGCCGAGGCGGACGTCCCAGAAATTAAAGTTGTACGGCGTTCGAGAAAAAATTATCGGGTATTTCTTCGAGGGGTCCTTGGGGCGATAGACATCTGCGGCCATGCGCTTGCCGTCACGCATCGGCACCATTACCTTGCGCTCGACCACCGCGATTGATTGAAGCTCCGCGTCGATTGCATTTCTCCTGGCAATCAACTGGGCGTCGGGCACCGTGCGGTTTTGTGCATCAGTGTTCGGAATTACAGCGACCGCGATTGCCGCTGCCACGATGAACTTCCTGATTGTATTGTTTCCCATTAGGTTTGCTCCTCTTTGAAATCTGGCCTGTATCTCGCCTAAGAGTAAGTTCACGTCCCCTCATTCGCAAGGAGGGTCGCGGAAGGACGAGATGGTTCTCTGCTTTGCAAGCGTAGTGCTTTGGCATCTTTTGACCCGTGCCGCCTCGGAACATAGCCGTAATTAGACAGAGAGGATCCGGTCGAGTGCCGGAGCATGCGCAGATGAAAACGGAAGATAGGAGCGCACGCCGCAGGAATATCCGATGAAGAGCATCCGTTCTCGGTGATGCAAATCTCCTTCAAGTTCCAGACCCTCGCGACATGCCTCGGTCCCCAATAAAGCGCTTCAGGACCAGTGTTCAACCATGGCGAAGCCATGTGCGGATACGACTGCGGGTTCGGGGACGACAGCAAATCCCTGCTTCGAATTGTCAGCTCGAATATGGGTCGCCGTATAAATGTTGATCTCCACAAGGTCGAGAGGACTCCCGCCTTAAGGTGGGTGTG
>JANNRD010000007.1:0-8151 GCA_031401095.1 Acidobacteriota bacterium | reverse complement strand
CGTCAAGATGGGCAGACGCGGCGTAAACACCTATATCAACGAGCAGAAGGTAGACCTGTGGTGGTGCACGACGATTGCGGTCGAGTACGAGAAACATCGCGACCTTCGAAAGAAAGATGGGCTTTTCGAGGGCTATTTCATCTGCTCGACAAAGACGATCACGGCCGCGCCAGCGGAGGTCTATGCTGCATGGGCCGGTGGCGAGGGTCTGAGCAAATGGTTTGGAACGTCGACAAAGGCGGAGGTCAAGGACGGGGGCTCATTCGAGAACAAGGACGGCGATCACGGCACTTTTCTTCGAGTCAGACCGAATAAGGACCTGAGACTGACTTTTGAGAACGCACAATTCTCGTCAGCTTCGCTGGTTGATGTGCAGTTTCAGGATAAGGGGAAAGGCAAGACGGGACTGCTCGTCAATCACGCGCGCCTTCAAACGCGAGCCGAGGCGGATGCCGCTCGCGCGGCCTGGGCGCAGGCGCTCGACCGGCTGAAGGAGGTCTGCGAGAAGTAGCGGCCGTGAGGGCAGGAGAGATAAGGCAAACATAGGGCGTTCCGTTTGTTCCGCTATCTCTCTTCTGGCCTCCACAGTCCAATCGCTCGGAGCCGGGGCGAGCCCTCTCTTCTTTCTTCACTAATGCAACTGGTTCAACACCCCGCAGTGGGTGTTCCTGCGATTACCAGCCCTCTTCTTGTCGCAAGCGCGCTCACCGTTAACTATCTGCTGGTACAGCCTTTTAACCAAGACAGCACATCAGACGTGACAGACAAGGACGGAGTTGACTGAACAAGCCGGACGCCCCCTACTGAGGCTAATCCGTTTCTTGTTCCGTCAATCCGGTCCGTTGAGAGCTTGCTGAAAATGCTGCGGACTTTCCCACTGGCTGAGACTTTTTCCTCACTTCCATCCTGACTAACCTTCAAAACAGTGATTTTCTGCAACGGTATGATGATTGCGTCTTGGGTTTAGGTCTCGCGAAGCGGAAAAGGGCGGGCGACCTGATCGTACCCAGCTCACGCGGCTGTCGCGGCATTCGCTGATTTCTGCTCGGTGCGATCATTCGCTTGCCTGCACTTTGGCCTGTTTTCGCAAGTTCCCAGTCACTGGCCATTGCGCCAGTCCGAATTGGTTGCCGGGTGATCGCCTGCGATCAACCTCGCTACCGATCAACGAGGAACGATGGAAAGCGGCTCGGCTCCATCAATCGCTCTGACAGCTTTGAGTTTCCGGTTTGATGCACGGAGTAATTCGCTGCAGCTGAGCCATCCTCCCCCCCCCCCGCAACAACTCCGCGATCAAGGCAGGTCAAGCAGTGGGCATATCTGCTGCAGGTGCGGGTGCGCGCGGGAGTGCCGTTGTCGAACTGAATTACATAATAGATGAAGGTGTTCAACACAGTCACAGATCGAAGAGGTTGAGGTGAGACAGAAATTGTCCTTATTGATCGCAGGGATACTTTTGAGCGCCACGGCCTGGTCGCCGCATGTCGCGCACGTTGCCGCAATAGATTCACGAGAGGCACAACTCAGTGCCACGCAGAGTGCCGATTTCTACGCGGGCGGCCTCGGGCAAAACGCTGGGCCGAACCGGTCACTCCTTTCGACTGCCTACAATTCGGGCGATGTGTTTGCAGGCGCTCCGGTCACCATTACCGTCGGGAGCGCGAGCGAAACCTGCACCTACAACGTTGCGCCCGCGACGCAATCTTTCAATGCCAGCGGCAGCCAGGGCAGCGTCAGCGTGACGGCGCAAGCTGGCTGCGCTTGGGCGGCCAACAGCAGTTCTTCATGGATCACGATCAGCGCGGGCAGCAGCGGCGATGGCAACGGCACGGTGAGCTATACCGTCGCCGCCAACACGAGCGCGCGCAGCCGCGTCGGTGGTTTGTTGGTGGCGGGCCGCTACATCACCATCGTGCAATCAGGCAGCCCAGGCAATTGTCCGGTGACGCCGTTGACAATCCCGCAGACGGTCAACGGCACGCTGAGCACGAACGATTGCCGGTCGGTCGTTGATGATAACTCTTATGCCGATTTGTATTCGTTCAGCGCCCAGACCGGTCAGCGCGTGGCGATTTCGTTGGCCTCGGCGACTTTCGACGCGTATCTCACCTTGATTGCACCGAACGGTTCTACCATCGCCTCGAATGATGACGATGTCAGCAGCGATTCGCGCATTCCGCGCGGCAGCGACTACTTCATTGTGCCGCTCACCGGGACTTACATCATCGACGCCAGCTCGTTCAGCGCCAACGAAGTCGGCAACTATATGCTGAGCCTGACCACCACGACGAGCGGAGGCAATTGCACATATACGTTGACCCCCACGAGCGGTTCATTCAACGCAGCGGGAGGCAGTGGCACGATCAATGTCGGCGCGCCAGCCGGTTGCACGTGGACGGCCCATGAGACGACTTCCTGGCTCAGCATTGATACCGGCGCGAGCGGTTCAGGCCCCGGCACGGTCAATTACACCGTGGCCGGCAACACCAGCCAGGGTTACCGTCTGAGCAAGCTGTTGATCGCGGGTCAATTCATCCCCATCGCCCAATCAGGCACGGGCGGTGATTGCCCGATCACGCCACTGACCATTCCGCAGACGGTCAACGGCAGTTGGAGCGTGGGCGATTGCGCCAATGGCAGCGGCGAATTCACCGACCTCTATTCATTCAACGCGCCAGGCGGGCAGCAGGTCTCAATTGCGCTGACGACGACGAATAACTTCACTTCTTTGACCTTGTGGGGGCCAACGGCTTCGACGGTGTCGGGCTACACTGGCAATGGCAGCCTGCGGATTCCTCCGGGCACAGGTTACATCGTCTTGCCGTTCAGCGGGACATACATCATCGAGGCCGCGTCCGGCACCCAGGGCAGCTACACGTTAAGCCTCAACGCGCCCCCGGTCACCCAGCCCAATTGCCCGACGATCAGCGGCGTCAATCCCTCCAGCGGCGCGGTGGGCAGCACCGTGACGATCACGGGCACAAACTTCACCGGCGTGACGGCGGTCAAGTTCGCCAACAACGTCACTGCGCAATTCACCATCAATAACGATACGAGTATTGCCGCTACGGTGCCGATCGGCGCGGTCTCAGGCCCGCTCACGCTGAGCAGAGCAAATTGCGCCGACACGCAGACGAGCATCTTTACGGTAGCGGGTGGCGGCGGCAATTGTGTGACTGCTCCCAACGGGGCTATCGCGTGGCTGCCTGGCGATGGCAATGCCAATGATGTCGCTGGAAGCAATCACGGGACAAGGCAAAACGGCGCTAGTTTTGCCAGCGGCCTGGTGGGACAGGCGTTTAGCCTGGATGGTGTGAATGATGTCGTGCAGGTGCCAGATTCGCCGAGCCTCGACTTCAGCCCAAACGCGCCGCTCACGGTTGAATTCTGGGTTTATCGCACTGCTTTGAACTCCATCATGCACTTCGTCGGTAAACGCGTGAATTGCGAGGTCTCCGCAATCAACTACCAGTTGGCCCTGAACACGACGACGAGCGAAGGACTCTCTTTCGGCGGCGCGGCGGGCAGAGTCAATACTGGGGTGAACCTGCCACTCAATACCTGGACGCATCTCGCCGGGACTTTTGATGGAACGACCTTTCGGCTCTACCTCAACGGGCAGTTAGCAGGATCGGCGGCTGGTACACTGGGGCCGGCCAATGCCGCCCCATTGATAATCGGCGGTTCGGGGAGTTGCCAGACCTTTGCCGGCTTGCTCGATGAGGTTTCCATTTACAATCGCGCGCTTTCGGCCAGCGAAATCCAGACCATTTTCAACGCCAACAGCGGTGGCAAGTGCAAGCCGACGCCCGGTGGTTGCACGGTCAAGGCAGATTACCTATTCCAGAATACTCTCGCCAGTTCGGTCGGTTCGCCGCCTGAGCTGACCAACCTGGGCACCAACACCTTTGGCACGGCGATGGTGGACGGCTCATCGCGCACGGTGCTGCAATTCCCTAAAGACAACGGCCTGGCGCTCGCGCCGACGACGGGCGTGATTTCTAACAGTGTTTACTCCATCGTCAAGCTTTTTGCCTTCAACGATGTCTCCGGCTGGCGGCGCGTATTTGAATTCAAAAATGGCACGGGCGACGCAGGGCTCTACGTTTACAACGGAAAGCTCAACTTTTATAACGGTCTGGGCGAAGGAATGACGCAGATCGCGGCCAACAGCTTCGTGCAGGTCGTGCTGACGCGTGACGCGAACAAGCTCGTGACTGTCTATGCCAATGGCGTGCTGCAGTTCTCATTCACGGATTCGTCCGACCTGGCCGTGATTGATGCGAACAACCGATTGCGTTTCTTCCAGGACAACACTTCGGGCGGCTTGCTGGGCGAAACCTCTGCCGGCGCGGTCGCTCGCATCCGCGTTTACGATTGCGCATTGACGCCGAGTGAGGTAGCGGGGCTTGATCGCCTGCCTGGCCAAACCCCAGTTTGTACTCTAATCACCGGCCTCAATACGAATCGTCTATGTAATCCGAACGCGGAGCTAGGGCAGGGAGCCACGGATAAGAGCCAAGTGGTGCCGATTCCAGGCTGGACGTCGTCGTCGCCCTTCACCGCCCTTCGCTACGATGCACCTGGGAGTTTGACCGTCGCGGAATCGCAACTCATTGGCGGTGGAACAAACTTTTTCTATGGTGGCGACACCAATCCGAGTTCGACCGCTACCCAGCTTGTCAATGTTGCCGATGAAGCCACCGGGATTGATGCGGGGCAGCGGACAGCGCAACTCCAGGCCTATTTGGGCGGGTATGGCGGAGACAACGCGGCCATCCGCGCGGAGTTTTTGAGTGCGGGCGGAACCGTGCTTGGCACCCCACTCTTGTTAGGCCCCCGTTCAGACGACCTGCAACTGCTCTCGACGTCGGGCCAGGTGCCAGCAAGCACTCGCGCGATTCGCATTACCATGACTTCGACGCGTTTGGCTGGCAACGATAACGAGGGATATTTCGACAATCTCTCACTAAACCTCACTCAGAGTGGTGGTGTCGCTTGCCCAACCGTCAGCGGGATCAATCCCGCCAGCGGAGTTGTCGGAAGTACAGTGACGATCACGGGTTCGAACTTCACCGGTGCAACCGCGGTCAGGTTCAGTAGTAATGTCAGCGCGTCCTTTGCCGTCAACAGCAACACGCAGATGACCGCTACTGTGCCGAGCGGTGCGGTCACTGGCCCAATTGCCATCAGCAAGACCGGCTGTAGTGACGTGCAGACCGCGACGTTTACCATGACCGCTGGCCAGTGCATCGCGGTGGCCATTTCCACCGGCTTGACTGGCTCATCAGGCAGTAGCCTGACGGTGCCGATCACGGCTTCAGACGCAACGGGCCGGGGAGCGATCTCTTACGATTTGACACTCACCTATGACCCGACTGTGCTTCGATTGCAGACGACACCCTATGACCGGACAGGCACGCTGAGCGCTGCAATGACGGTCACGACGAACACCAGTGTAGCCGGACAACTGATCCTCTCGGGCTTCGGCACAAATGCGCTGACGGGTGCGGGGACGCTGCTTAATCTGAAGTTTGACGTGATTGGTGGGGCGTCAGCGTGTAGCAACCTGACCTGGGTAAGCTTCCGCTTCAACGAAGGAACACCGTGTGCGACGACCACCAACGGGCGCGCATGCGCAGTCGGTGGCTCAATCGCCGGAGCCGTCAGTTACTGCATCACACCGAAGGCTGTACCCAGTGTCACGGTCTCCGCAGCCGGAACCCCATCCGCGATGACTACGACCAATAGCGGCGGCGCGTATCAATTGACCGGGTTGGGTGTGGGCGCATACACGGTGACGCCCACGAAGACAGGAGATGTCAATGGAATTGCCTCGTTCGACGCGGCGCTGATTGCACAGCACGTCGTCGCGCTAGCCACGCTCAACTCGTGCCAACAGCTGGCGGGCGATTCCAGCGGCGACGGCGGCATTACCTCGTTCGACGCGGCGCTGGTCGCACAGTTTGCGGTCGGCATCGCCAACCAGGCGAGCAAGGTGGGCACCTGGAAGTTCGTCCCGCCGAGCCGTTCCTATGCGACCTTGAGCGGCGACCAAAGCAATCAGAATTACGACGCGGTGCTGGTCGGCGATGTCTCCGGGAACTGGGCAACGGGGGCCGTGCTGGCAGAGGCTCAGTCTCAGCCCGATGAATTACTGGCGCAGCAAGCGGCGCAGGTCGCATTGCCGGAACTGGTCACTGGAGCAGGCACAAGCCTGATCCTGCCAATCACCGTCGGTGACCTGACGGGCCGCGGTGTTCTGGCCTATGACTTCGATCTGATTTACGACGCCGGTCTGCTGCAGGCGCAAGGACAGCCGGTTGACGCGACTGACACTCTGAGCAGCAATTTCACGGTCACCCCCAACGCCACGCCCGGACGGCTGCGCGTCTCCGGTTTCGGCACAATGCCGCTCACCGGCTCTGGTGTCCTGCTCAAGGTGCGCTTCAACGTCATCGGCTCCGTTGGCAACAATACCGTGCTGACGTGGCAGGCGTTCCAGTTCAACGAAGGAAGCCCTACGGCAACAGCCGTTCCGGGCCGCGTCACTGTTGTCAACGTCTACACACTGAGCTTGACGCCGAGTACCCAGACGATTGCCTCGGCAGCGGCGCCTCACTGACCCTTGTCAGCAGCGTCACGCAGCCGGTGGCGGTGGCCTACCCGGTGATTTCGTCGAATCCGGCGATCGCTTCGGTTCCGGCTCTGGTCACGATTCCAGGCAACTCGACGATGACGGCGTTCGCCGTCACGGCCAGTGCTGTGGGCGGCCCGGTGACGATCACCGCCGGATTTCCACTGCCCGGCGCTCCATTGGCAACGGCTATGGCAACGGTCATCCGACGGGTGACGTGTGTTTCGGCAGCCAGTTTCCTCGGCCAGACGCTGGCCGCCGAGTCGATCATCGCGGCTTTCGGGACAAGCCTGGCGACCGGTACGGAGCTTGCGGCGACTGTGCCCCTGCCGACGCAACTGGCAGGGACAACGGTCAGCGTGCAGGACAGCGCGGGCGTGATCCGGCTGGCACCGCTCCTCTTTGTTTCTGACGGGCAGATTAACTACCAGATTCCCGCAGGCACGGCCCTGGGCACGGCGACTATCACCGTCACCAGCGGCAATAACACGGTCTCATCCGGTGCGATGGCCATCGCCAGAGTCGCGCCGGGGCTGTTCACCGCGAACTCTGATGGCGAGGGTGTCCCGGCGGCTTACATCATTCGGGTCAAGCCAGGTGGCCAGCAGATAACGCAAGACGTGTGGGTTCTTAATCAACAGACGGGACGATTCATTCCGCGCGAGATCGATCTGACCATCGCTGGTGATCGTGTCTTCTTGATTCTCTTCGGCACGGGCATCAGGTTTTATGAGTCAATCAACAACGTGGTTATGCGCTTTGGCAACGAGGATCAACAGGTAGATGCCGCCCTTCCGCAAGGCTTCTTTGTGGGGCTTGATCAAGTGAACGTCGAGATGCTTCGGAGCAAGATTCCTCCGGGGCCGGTATCGGCCACGCTGCGAGTTGAGGGGAAGGTGGCGAGAGCGGTAAATCTTCTGGTCAAATAATCAACAAAGACAAAACGAGAGACAACAGGGGAGACACACCGGAATAAACGGAAATGGACGGAAGAGACGGAAATCTCTCGTGCTTTTCCGTTTCTTCCGTCCATTTCCGTTTATTCCGTTCATTCAGTTGTTTCTCCCGGGTCCTGGCGAAATTGTTCACATACTTTCTGGACAGCGGGCGGCTTGGCCGCTAGAATGCTTAGTTGGTGAATGAGGGGTAAAACTGAGCCAGATCGACTTGGTGACCGTGAGGGAGCCGAGGCAAGCGAGCGGCGGATACAACGCAATACCTATATCGTTATTGTGCTCGCGATCCTGGCTGGACTGACGTTCTCGGGTTGGCGGATGGCCACTGGAATCGCAGTCGGCGGACTGCTTAGTCTCTTTAACCAGCGATGGCTGCGCTCAAGTGTTGCATCCATCCTTGGGAACGCAGCGAGCAACGCTGATGGAGCCGTCCCCCGATGGACCGTCACCAAGTTCCTCCTGCGCTACGCCGTCATCGGAACCGTGGCTGGAGCGGCTCTCTGGAGCCGTAAGATTGACTTGATTGGTTTTGGTATCGGGATCGGCTCAGTGGTCTGG
>JANNRD010000006.1:0-5822 GCA_031401095.1 Acidobacteriota bacterium | reverse complement strand
TGCGCGCCGAGATTGTAGATCTCGTCCGGCTGAACGTCTCTCAGAATCTTGTTGAGAGAGCTGGCATCGTTGAGGTCGCCGTACACCAGACGAAGGCGACTACCCGACTCGTGAGGGTCCTGATAGATGTGGTCGATCCGCTGCGTATTGAAAGAACTCGATCGGCGGATGATACCGTAGACATCGTAGCCCTTACTCAACAACAGCTCGGTGAGGTAGCTCCCATCCTGACCCGTAATGCCCGTGATCAATGCTCGTTTGGCCATGGGCGACATCATACCTGATTTTGGATCTCAAGATGAGGGCGCACCCTACCTTCAGGGAGCTGAAAAAGGAGGAGCCCATTTTGGAGTGCCGTGTCTTGGCGCCGCTTTCCCCTTGAACTGGAAAACGGTGAATCTCCTGTTCAAAGTGAAAGCGGCGCCGAGGCACGGCACTCCAAAATGGGCTCCTCCTTCGTCAGCTTGGCCAGAAGGGCTTTCGCTTCCTGCAGGTCCTTCGTCTCGAACCCTTCGGTAAACCAGCCGTAAATAGCCGCGAGCAGCTCTCGAGCGTCGGCGCGTTTTCCTGTCTTGTCCCAGAGCTTTGAGAGACTCACGGCGGACCGGAGTTCCAGAGATTTCGCTTCTTGCTTGCGCGCTATCTCGAGTCCCTTGTGAAAGCAACCTTCGGCTTCGGATACCTGTTCACTGGTCTCGTCAAGCAGGCTTTTCCCGTCTGCGATACTACGCAGCAGCAGTTCGCCCCTTACTCGATGCAATTCCGCCTCATAGAAGCGTTCTCCTGTGCTTTCGATCAGGGCCAATACTTCCGACACCGTCCGTAGCCCCTCCTCTGTCTCTCCTGCCTTGCAGAGCTCTTCCGCGAACAAGACAGACTGGGCGATCCATCCCCGGCCGTTGGAACGGTAGGCCGTCAGGCTCTCACGCATGAGACTAAGGCCTTCGATTGGCTTGCCATCCTCACAGAGTGCCCAGCCGAGCGCTACCGGGGCCCAGCACGCGCTATCGGAGTCAAGTGGCCGTTCAGTACCCTCTGCAAGTCGAATGACTGACTCGGCGAGCTCCCGGCAGGCAGGTGCTTCGCGGAGGAACTCGTGAACGGTACAGGCCGTCAGCATGGCAAGCGCGAAGACGCCCCCCGTTGGCACTTCCTGCGTGATGTCGAGGGCGTCCTGAATCCAGCGCCTCGCCTGGTCGGGCCAGCCGAGCAACCAGAAGCTGCGCGCGAGGTAACAGCGACAACGTACTCCGAAGTCTATTGCAGTGAGTGCAGGGTGGGGCGAAAGATGATTCGGATCGTACATCGAGAGTGCTCGCTCAAGATGTGCAGTGCCGGTTTTCAATTCACCCAATTGAACCATGATTGTGCCGAGTGCGCTTTGCGCCACCACCACCTGCGCCGGATCTCTGGTCTTCTCCGCCAAAACAAGCAGGCGCTCAGCCAGAACGCGCGCTGCCTGATATTGACCACGGACGCAATGAGACACGATCAGTCCCCACTCGGCGGCCAGGACATTTGGGTTGTCGGTCAGGTTTCTCCCGAGCTCGTGCGCGCGATTAAGGGCTGTCTCGGCTTCGCCAGCCTCCCAATTTCCGATGATCGTCAGCGATATGCCGAGCATCACCTGAAGCTCAAGTTCCAGTGCGTCGTTGGCTGCAGTCGCGGGCAGTCTCCCGAGAGCAGCCAGTCCCCGTCTTGCCATCAAGACCGCATCTCGAGCGGCGGAGAAACGGGATGCTCGGCGCATTGAGAGAAGAAAGAAGTCGGCGGCGCGTGACCAGTTTCGTGCCGCTTCGAAGAGTATCGCCAGCTCCGATGCCACTTCGCTACTGCGTTCACCCCAGTACGCCAGCATCGCGTCGGCAATCCGTGCACTCAGGTCGGCAACGCGTGTGGGCTGCAACTGGGAGTAGAGTGCCTCCTGATACAGCACATGAACAAAGCGGTAGCGCAGTGTCATCGTGCCATCCGGAAACTCTCTCTGCTCGACGAACGAGACAAAGTTCTTGACCCGATCCAGGTTCGCGAGGGCCTCTTCGACCTCGGCCGGATTCATCGAGAGGGTCCTGGCCAGAACCGCGGAATCGAAGTCGTAGCCTTGCACACTCGCTTTCTCAAGTAACCGCCGTTCGTTCTCGTCAAGCTGAGAGATTTTGCCCTCGATCATTCCTCGTATGGATTCCGGCAGGCCTCCCTCCACATGAGCCAGCGACTGAGTGATCCGCCATCGGCCCTGCTTTCTTGCGACCAAGCCACGACCTCTGAAGTCGGAGACGAGCTCAGTCACAAACAGCGGGCTGCCCTCGGTTCGCCGATGGATCAAGCTCGCAAGGCTCGAAGGGAAATGGTGGTTGGGAAACTCAAGCGCGAGATACTCTTCAACCTCTTGACGGGTCAGAAAACTGAGCGGAATCTCGCGACACACCCCATGCGCTTGCCAATTCGGCTTGAGGTGCAAAAGCGGGTGTCGAGACATGCGCATGTCTGTCGGCCTGTAGGCCGCAACGACCAGCACCCGCAATGAAGAAAGCCGGTCGACGAGGAAGGTGAGCATGTCGCTCGTTGAGGCATCCGCCCAATGCAGGTCGTCAAGGAAGAGAATGAGCGGCTGAGTCCTCGTCAACTCCTGTAAGAGCGCGTTCAACTCAAGCTTCAATCGTTCTTGCGAAGCGGTCCTCACGTCTGAAACGAGAGGGCGCTCAGGATCCGTTCTGGCGAGATGGGAGAGTTGGAGATACCAATTCGGCGCAAGCGTCCTGATCGCGCCGACGATCGACTTCCGATCGAAGCGCGTCGGCTTCAAAGCCTCGCCTCGCGAGAGGCTGTCGAGAGCTTCCAGCCAGGGCAGGGCAGCTCCCGTGCCGGTCAGGCGTTCTGAGCAGCGGGCGCTCGCAATGTTGCACTGTTCGCCCGTGGCGGTTACCTCGCGAAGAAAATCCTCGACGAGCGTTGTCTTTCCGATGCCGGATTCTCCACCCACGCAGAGCAGCAGGCCCCGGCCGGCCGCGACCGATTCAAAACCCGCTCGCAGGGCAGCACGTTGCTCTGCTCGCCCGACAATGTAGTGCGCTCTGGGGCCTGTGGGGACGTCTGGAACATCGCGCACATCGGCCACAAACTGGTAGCCTCGACCGGGAATGGTGGCGATGAATCCGTGCCCGTTTTTGTCTTTGCCCAGGGCCTTGCGAAGAACCGAGATATTGCGAGTGAGCCCACCCTCTTCGACGATAGTATCGGCCCAGACCTCGCTCATCAACTCCTCTTTGGTCACGACGCGCCCGCTATTGGCGACCAACACGCGCAAGGTATCCATGACCTTGGGTGTCACTGCGACGGGCCTTTCGTCATGCACCAGGAGACGCTTGAACGGGTAGAGACGGAAACCTCCGAATTCGTAGAAATGCTCGCCCAAACTTCTTGAAGTACTGTCGGGAGACGATGCTATACGGACCATTAATTCATTACCTCAGGGATCCGTGTGTGGGGATTACTAACGGCATTGTAAGAAAATGTAACAGCGCTTGTAAAGACTTTATTCGCAATGTTCGAGTATAACGTACTGACTGTCATTGGACATTTCGACGTGATTGCTCCTCACGGTACATATCCCCTCGGCACGTTGTGTCGTGCTGCGTACCAGGAACCTCAAGTGTTCCAAGCAATTACAGGAACAACCCTGGAAATCCTCGAAGTGATCCGGAGGACTATCTGAAACTCCCGGCCGGAGGAAAAGGAACCGGGCAGGGTACGTCCGCAGGTCAGTTCAATGGGTGGAGACTGTTTCCCTTCGCTATTCTACTAATAATTCACCAGTTGCGGTGACGTGTGATCGCTGTCGGCTTGCGGTCGTCGTGGCGTTTCAGTGTGATGCGCTGTGACCCGTTTGGCCTGAGGCAGATCAAGGGAGATCGACAATGCAGTGCCCCAAGAAACCCCAAGAACGAAGATACTCATGGTCTCTTATAAGGAGTCTGTTTGCATACGTGTTGACGACTCGAGCGATCATCAAACGCCACCCGTACGCGGCTGGCGGGGTCTTCGTTCTCCTCGCCTTGCTGAGCGTACTGGGTTCGGAGAGAGTTGGTTACGGTGCTCGGGCAAACTGGGCGAATAGTCTCAATCGCGGTGCGCAAAATATAGTGCAAGGCGTGCGAGACGCTGGCGCAAAGGCGCTTCGATTCACATCGACTGGTAGTGTCCCTTCCGCGCCAATAGAGTCAGCAGCCCTTACCCCCTCGACGATGGTCGCCGCCAGTAGCATGATCGGCTACACGATCACGCGGGAGTCCTCTCCGATAATTTATGTGGATTGCAGCATCGGCGCTACCTCTTCCTATGTCGCGTATAAAGTAACGAACACCAGCGGATCGAATGTAGCGGATTTGTGGGCTCAACTCGTGACGAGTGGCGACATCCTGTTGAACGAGGACGGAAACTATCACGTCGGCCCGCTCGCCAATGGGGCCTCCACGGTAGTCTATTTCTACGTCAAGGTGAGCCCTTGCGACGACAAAGCCAGCACTAACCTGACGGTGAACCTTTACACTGTGCCTCCGCCCTTCGGCGCCGCCGCACACACAACGGTTTTTGCCCATACCGTTACCGATGATGTGAAAGCCTCGGCTAATAAGCTCGACTCTGTCCTTTCGACACCCAACCCCCCGGTCATTGGCGGTCTGGCCACACTCACTGTGACGGGGTTTACGGGCAACATCGGTGCAGGTGCAATTTTCGCTCCGACACCCGCTTCATTTACAGCTTGGCCTGCCGATCAGCTCAAGCTCGTTGATGTGACGATCAAATTTTTCAACAGTCCCTCCAATATCGCGGACTGTAATACAACCCTGAGTTCTACCTTCAACGATACGCTGTTCATCCAAAACACTGCCCCTATCCTAAGCGGGGCTACTGTCTGCTACAAGATTGATTACATTTTCATTATTGATCAGGCGTATCTGGCGCCGGTGCCAGTGAGCCCCTTGACCTGGATTACGAGTGGAATGCCGGAGAAGCACAATGATTTGGCTGATATTTCCGGCGCAACCTTGCCGGTTCCACAGAATTACACGACGCTGAGCAAAACCGCGAGTCCGACATCGGCCACTTCGGGCGGCACGATCACCTATACGATCAAAGCGACGAACACCAGCACGGTAGATGTGTTCCTGAACTCAATCAAGGACACGTTGCCCGTCGGGATGACGTATTTCACCAACTCTTCGACATACAATGACGGTTCGGGTGCGGTCACGATTCCCGACCCGGCCATCTCCGTGCAGATGCAGACCTGGAGCAGCCTTTTCAAAGTTCCTGCCAACGGCATGGGGACGCTCACTTTTCAGGCGACTTTGCCAGTTAATATCACCTGCCTGTCCTTTGCGAATAGCGCCGTAGCCTTTGCTGGGACAGGTACTGGCGCGGTTCAGATCGACACGACTCTCTTGACCACGGACAACGTTCCGGCGACGGCCACCGTATCTGATACTGGCTGCCTAGCCAATCTGGTGGTGACAAAGACCGACGGTGTGACCAACGTCAATGCTGGCGGAAGCACGATCTACACACTGACGCTGACAAACAACGGTCCGTCGGCGGCGAATGGCGCGACGATCAGCGATCCGGCAGCGACGGGATTGTCAAAGACGGCAATCGGGGCTTGCACACCAGCAGGTGGAGCGGTCTGTCCGACTGTTGGAGCAGGGGCTGGGCAGATGAGCATCGCCAACCTGGAAGCAGGGACGGTGGTGGTGCCGACATTGCCGAGTGGCGGGAGCATCAGCTTCACGATCACGGCGACGGTGACGGCGACTTCAGGGAGT
>JANNRD010000005.1:0-10183 GCA_031401095.1 Acidobacteriota bacterium | reverse complement strand
CCCTCACCCCATTCAACCTTCTTCGGGGGACTGCTTGGATTGCGCGGATTCTCAGCTGAGTTGTCATACGTCATGCTGACGTCAAGCTTTGTTCCCTTCGGCAGACGGACAAACTGCTTGAACCGGTATTGGTCCTGCCAGGAGAAATCCCAATCGGTGATCGAGAGCAATAGCCTCGTCTCGCCGCTTGGCAGGGTCGCGCTCAGCTTCATCCCCTTTGCGAGATAGTGGGCGTGCGCTCCAACGCCGATGGCGTCGACGTCCACGGGAATTGTGAAGGAGTCTTCTACCTTATAGTCACGGGCTCCGGCTGGGATCTCGATACCTGCAAAGAAGCCGAAAAGCGGTGGTAATTGCAGACCAGTGAATCTTCGCGTCGGGGGTTGTCTGGCGAAGTAGATGCCGACAGTCGAAGTCTCGACCTCACTCTTACCCGATGGATGGAAGTGAGTTGAGAGAATGAGGTCGGCACCCTTTGGCAGGAACCAGGCGAGGCCTTCGGGCAGTTCCTTACCCTGTCCGCCAACCGCCCAGCCGCCCAGGCTTCCAAAGGTGGCATCCGATTTCGCGGCGCCATCCTGCGACAGACGACCACCACCGCCAAAGCCGCCAAGACCACGACTGATGCCACCCATGCCACCATTGTATCCTGGCTTCGCATCCTCCTCATCCAACTTTCGGGCCGCGCCAGTCGCTTCAAAAAAGAAGAGGCTGTGGTGAACAACTGAGCGAGCCGAAGGCCGAAACTCGACCGCTCTGATCCACTTGTCCTCCGTCAGCCCGAGGGGCAGGGCGAAATTGCGGTAGATGTCCGGCCCGTCCATCGGCACCGAAAAGGCCTCGCTCATCTTGACGATCAGATCGGGTTTGCCCAGTTGCCAGCCATCGACAAATTTCGGCATCGCCGGTAAAGCACCTCCGCCCTCGCGCGCACCCTCATCAGCCCACTGTTTGATCAGTCCGATCTGTTCGTTGGTCAGACGACGCGCATCCTTCAATTCATAGTCGCTGTGATCAGCCTTCCAAGGCGGCATGAAGCGCGACTCGGTGACATCCGCCAGTTGCTTTGCACGTTTCTTTGCGTCTGCGTAGCTGAGCAGCGAAAATGGAGCTACTTCCCCTGGACGATGGCACGACGAGCAGTTGTTGAAGATGATTGGTGCGATGTCCTTGTTGAATGTCACTGCCCCTGAGGGTTTCGGTCGAGATGGTGTCTCAGATGGAGTTGCCTCTCTCGCTGCACCTGTCCCACCGAGACCGTGACGAAATCCTGAGCCCAGGAGCAATAGGCTCACAATGGCGACGACCCCGGCGATCAAAAATACCTTCGCAACTCTGATAACCATTACTATTCTCCGTGGTTCATTTGGGCTCGCGACGCGGAAACCCCCGCAGGACCTCGCTTGTGCGCCTGAGGAATGGCGCAGCCGATCGATTTCGTGAAAGGGACGGTAACGACTCTGCCCGCGCTCACGGCATCGAGGACTAGTCTCAGGTCTGAAGCGATGCCGGCGTTGCGATATCGTCCGAAATCGAGGTAACGGTTGTCGATTCGTCCACGGTAGATGAGATCACCGCTGGGCGAGGCAACAACCACCGTCGGTGTCAGCGTGACACCAAATGTCGCGGCCAGTGTCTGTAAGGGATCAAGCAGTACCGGGAACTGAAAGCCGTACTCACTTGCGTGCTTGCGGGCTGCCTCTCGCTCCAGATCGGGGTCAGAGTGAACGCCGTAGAAAACGAAGGATTGCGCGCGATAGTCCGCAACGATGCGATTGATCTCCGGTGCGTAGCGATTCGAGATCGGGCATTCGGCGGCGACAAAGAGGAAGACGGCAGCTTTGGACTTCGACACTTCCTGGGCCGTGTGAGGCCTCCCAAGCACGTCCGCGAGGCTGTACGTCAGCGGCCGTTCTTTTGACGCTGGCTGAGCGGTCGTCGTCTTGACGAAGGTCGGTGCGATGGCAAAGGTAATGACAAGGCCAAGGACCGCGGCGCCCAGAATGGTCGCTCGGGATCTCTGAAGATAACGCTTTTCGAGACTCATCGCATTAACACCGATCGCACGAACCCGCAGCTTAGACGCAGATTATAACGCTAAAGTCTGAGGAGCGTGTGAGGAGGGTCTAATCTTGTCGGGGAGCGGCCGAGTAGCGCGATTTGTCAAAGCGCTACTTGCGGTGCACCCTTCTGGGAGTGCGATCAATCCGAGTAGACATCTTCAATGGCGACTCGGAGAAGCTCTGCGACGCTCCAGGCCTGGGCGATGCAGCCGCCAGCGAGGTGGGGTGGATCGCCATCAAACACTTCCGAAATCTGCCCCAGGCCAGCCTCAGTCAGATGGCTTTCGAATGTTTTCAGCCATTGCTCGGCCTGGCGGAGGCTTCTCTTGTTGCGTCCGCTGGTTTTCAGGTAAGCAGTGATGAACGGGCCGATCAGCCACGGCCAGACGGTCCCCTGATGATAAGCACCATCGCGCTCGAGTGGTGAACCGGCATACCGACCGTGATAGTGACGATCGCCGGGCGCGAGGGTCCTCAGGCCGTAGGGCGTCAACAGATCTCGTTGAACCACTGCCATTATTCTCTTCGCCCGCTCACGCGAAAGCATCGAATGCGTGAGACTGATCGCGAGGACCTGATTTGGCCGAATGCTCTGATCAAAGGTCTGGCCGTCGATGACATCGTACAGACAATCGGTCGCTTCGTTCCAGAATAGCCGATTAAAGGATTTCTTTGCCTGCCCGGCCATTCGTCCGTAGCGTCGCTCACCCGCGCGATCGTCAAAACCAGCCGCCAGCTCTTTCATGACCATGAGGGCGTTATACCAGAGTGCCTGTATTTCAACCGGCTTGCCGATTCGCGGAGTGACGACCCAGTCACCGACCTTTGCGTCCATCCAGGTCAATTGCACACCCGGCTCTCCCGAATTGAGGAGCCCATCCGAATCGACGCGAATGTTGTACCGCGTACCGCAAACGTGCCAGTCGATGATCTCTCCCAGCACTTGATAGAGGTTGTCCCTGACGAATTGGCTATCTCCGGTCCGCTGCACAAGCGCGCGAACGGCTTCGAAATACCACAGGGTTGCGTCGACCGTGTTGTACTCTGGCTGCTCTCCTGCATCCGGAAATCGGTTCGGCAGCATGCCTCGATCAACAACCTTCGCAAACGCAAGAAGGATGCTGCGTGCGACATCGTCACGACCAGTCGCAAGCGTCAGACCGGGGAGCGAGATCATCGTGTCGCGGCCCCAGTCACTAAACCAGTGATAACCGGCGATGATCGTCTTGTCGTCGCCCCGCTTGACGATGAACTGATCGGCCGCGGCCACGAGATCCTGCACGAACTGCTCTTCAGTTCGCAAGGAACCGCGCAGCCTCGCGCGGCGTTCAACCTCATCTTGTCGAAGTCCCGCCGTATCTCCGATGTTTTGCGTGTGACGCGGCTCAGTTGAGACATGTATCGCGGGCTGGCTTTGCCGGAGCAGGTCAAACTTCAGGTTGAAGGGGTTGAAAATGTCCTCGTTGAAATCGAGACCTCGGTCGCGCTCGCTCTGATATTGCAGGTTGCGATACCAGTGTCCGGTGGCCTCGACTTGAGCGGTGCTATGGGCGAACCACAAAGTCGGATTGCCAGGGTAGGGGCAGATCGTAGTCAGTCCCTCCGCCGTCTCGAATCCAGAATCAATCACACCATTCTCGTGGCCAGTGCTGTGATAGTCGCGGCACGGAATCAGCGGACGAACCTCAAGGACCGTTCCATCCGGAAGCTCGCTATCGTGCTTGGCGACCGAGTACTGGATGATCGTCGTGTTCTCGCCGTGGAGCATGAAAACCGTCTTCTGAATGACAACCCCATCGACCTCGAAGACTTGGACCGGAAAAGGATCGAGCCGGAACTCCGTGAGGTACTGATAGCCTCTCGGGTGAATTGCGCCAGGATATTGATTGGTCGACAGCTCGTACCGCTGTCCATCAAGAACCAGTGTCTCTTCAAGCTTCGAGAGCATGACCAGCCGCCCGACAGGTGGCTCAGTAGCAGCGACGAGGAGTCCGTGATAGCGGCGTGTGTTGAGGCCTGTGATCGTTGATGATGCGAAGCCGCCAAGCCCGTTGGTCTCCAGCCACTCGCGTTGCGATGCCGATTCCACATCTCGACAGATGTTCTGGTCAAATTTGATCATGATCGTCACACCGTCCTCGAAAATGGTGGTCGGGTATTAGTGTGTTGCTTGCATCACGTAAAGATCAACTTCAGCCCGGCAACGAGGAGCACCACTGCCAGTAGCCGTCGCAGGTTTGGCCCCGCGATGCGCTTGCTTCCATACTCCGCGCCGATGAGTCCCCCAACTATTGCAGCCGGCGCAAGGACTAGAATTGAGGTTGGCAAGACGCCGACGGTCGCAAAATTGCCGATCAAGCCAGCAATTGAATTGACGAGAATAAAGGCTGCCGCCAATCCCGATGCTTGTCGCGTTTCGGCCCATCCCATAAACAGCACGAGCGGCGAAAGGAAGATACCGCCGCCCGTTCCTGTCAGTCCCGAAAGCAGACCGATAACCGCGCCCGAGAGCAATGCAGCCCACAGCGGAATATCCTTCACTTCTATTTGATCTGCGGCCCTGTGAGCAAAGCGAAAGAGTTTGTAAGCAGCAAATAGAAGGACCAGGCCGACGATTGTTTTATAGAGGTGGCTGGGGAGGCTAAGGGCGCCGCCGATTAAAGAACACGGTACGGAAGCGACGGCGAACGGCCAGAGCAACTGCCATGAAAAGCAGCCCGCTCTATAAAACTTGACCGTCGCAATGGCCGCCACAAAGATGTTCAACGTCAGCGCGGTCGGCTTCATGACGATCGGCGCGACACCGAGAAGCGCCATTGCCGCGAGATACCCGGACGCGCCCGCGTGACCCACTGACGAGTAGAGCAGCGCGGCGAGGAATACAAGTGCCGCAAGCGCGATCATGACAGCGATACTCATTCTCTCTCCACCTCCGGCCATCTCAAAAGTGACGAACCACAGAGACCCTGAGACACAGAGAAATGAACTGAGAAAGGCCCGCGAAAAACATCCACCCTTTCTCTCTTCTCTGTGCTTCCCTCGGTGTCTCTGTGGTTCATCACCTTTGAGATGGTGGTCTCTGTATCTATGACCCACGACTCTTTATCAACGAGGCTTGACGACGTAGTAGCTGAGAGGTCCGGGAACCTCTTTGAACCAGTGAGGAGTACCGGCGGGGATGATAATGACATCACCCTTTCGGACCTGACGGGTCTCTCCGCCCTTGATGTCGGTACCTCGAATCTCGCCGGGCGCGACCGTGGTGATGTTGATAACCTCACCTCCGGTAACGAGCGTGGCAGTTCCGGAAAGGAAGTACATGATATCTGTGTCTTTGTCATGGACTTCGACGACACCGGATGTTTCACGACGGCTGGTGTGCACTTGATACTTGTCGCTTCCGTCGAAGAGCACAGCTCCCCTGGCGAATGCCGCGTCCACTTTCTCCTTCTCGAAGTATGAGACGACGGGGGGTCTGGCGGTAGCCGCCTGCAGAGCGCCCGCGCCGGCGATTGCCAAGTCCTCATCCTGCTGCGCAGTCGCAGCGCCGCTGACACCGACGCCACCGACAGTCTGCCCGCCAACAACTATCGGGATCCCGCCCTGGAGAGGCGTGAAAAGGGAATCCGGCAGGGCAACCAACGATGTTCGCCCGTTCTTGATGGCATCCTCGAACGTTTTCGTTGGCCGCTTGAACAGTGCAGCAGTCCGCGCCTTTCCGATCGAGATGGTTGCTGCCGCGGCAAAAGTTCCATCGAGTCTCTCAAGCGCCATCAAATTTCCGCCATCGTCAACAACCGCGATGACCGCGCCGGGCGCGCTCAGTTTCCTGGCCTCAGCCTTTGCTGCATCAATCACCTGTCTTGCGCCGTCGAGCGTCAGCGTCTTCTTTTCTGCTATTTGAGCGAGACCCGAGGAACCGGTCGCGATCAGACCGCAGACGAGCAGCAGACCCCTGACCATTGTCTTCATTTCTTCTCCTGATGTCTGGTTTGCGTTTCACTCACTTCAGGCTGAGCGCTTGCCATCCGACATCGGCGAGAGTAGCAGACAATGTCAGTTTGTAAAACGCGGTGAGCTGGCTCAACGGCAGCAGCGCCCGTCGAGTCACCACACCCCGTTGACCCGTCCGGTCGATGGCACCATTCACGGATGGCTGAGAGACCGCGCAGAGGTAATTCCCGCGCGAGGGTTCCCGACTGAAATCACGAGGTGCCGGATCGGGCTAGTTCCCCATACCGAGCAAAGCGCGAATCTGCTTGTTCACTTCCACTGCACTGGGCGGATCATAATTGGAGAGGACAATGACAGTGTAGCCCCTCTCGGGTGCGAGCTCGAGCGTTGCATTAATACCCGGCGCGCCGCCGGCTATGCCGAGCCCCCCGCGGAGAACACCCTTCGTCCCATCAGCGGCAAGCAGTTTGTCACCCTCGAGGGCGATCGCGAACCTGAGCAGGTCTGGCGCCGTCGAGTATCCGCCACCGGCCGAACTACCGCGCGCGGGCTTCGTGTAGACATTACTGACGCGCCGGCCATTGCTGTTTCGAGCCTCGAGCGTGTAGCCGGTTGCAAGATTAGAAACGTCCTGGTCCACTTCGTACGAATCAGTCGCCTCCATCCCGGCCGGCTTGAAGATGTGAGTGCGAACGTAATCGTAATAGGTCTCCCCGGTTACCTTTTCGATGATTGCACCGAGAACAATATAGCCACCGTTGGAGTAGGCGCGCCGCGAGCCCGGTTCGAACCCGAGAGGCTCGCTCGCGAAGAGCGGCAGGTAATCCTTGATCGTCCGAAGTCGGTCCTTCGGTGTCGCTTCGAACTTCGCACCAAAAAAGTCGCCGATGCCCGATTGCATCTCGAGGAGATGCTGGATAGTAACTTTCTCGGCGGCCTGCTTGTTGGGGTAGTCGGGAAGGTGTTTCGCGATGGTGTCGCCAGGCGAGATCCGCCGCTGCTCGACCAACTGAGAAACCGCGATGCGGGTAAATATCTTGTTGATCGAGCCGAGGTTGAACTTTGTATCGATCCGGTTCGGAAAGTTGGACTGCCTATTCGCAAGTCCGTAGGCCTGTTGGAAGACTGGCTTGCCGTCTTTTGCGATCAGGACGACACCAGAGAATTGATCGTCGGCAACTCGCTTCTTGAGGTAGCCCTCGAGTTCCGAAAGCGATTCCGGTAGCGATAGTCTGTTCGGCGGAGCGGCCGTCGTCACTTTCCCGGCGGCCGAAGGTGAAATGTCGGCAGGAGGGGCCGGAGGCGTTGAGCCAGTGGGACCTCCAGTTGAGGGAGCCGAAGTGGGTTGCACCCGAACGCCGACGATGCCGTGGGGTGAGGCGTGGTCGATCTCGATGGAGAACTTCAGCCAGTCATTTCCTTTGATGGCCTGGACAACGACTTCGATTTCGTAATCGCCTGATTGGGCGACGCTATGCAGCTTCAATCCACCGCTTTGCCTGAAGAACCCAAGGTCCTCCTGAGCGTTTGCCTCATCACCGCCGTGCTCCCGGTGGAAGCGCTTGAGGGCTTCGATGTCACCCGTATTGAAGGCGGTGAGAAAGGCGCGCAGCGTCCGCCCGGCCGAGGTGTCCGGGAGACTAACGGTCTGGCTGGCTGCCTGGAGAGGGGGCGCGGCTGCGCCCTGCGCCAGGCTGGCGCCCAACCCGAGCGTCGCCACAAACAGGGACACCGTGATGATCGCTGTCGCGCCTGCCAATCGGCACGCGCGTGGAACTTGATTCTCCGAGCTGCGACGATGTCCCTTCTTCATTTAGCCTCCTTCTGCTCGCCCTAATAGATAAGCGTGGACCGAACGTTCGCGTCCCAATCACAAAGGATACATGATCGACCGCCGAATTTGATTAAGCGAACGAAAAGACTTTGTTAACAATGTAAAATTTGGCGAGTCGTTCAGTTTTGTGAGGAGGGATATCCCGTCACTCTCAACACGAGCCTGAGAGACAAACCGGCGAATATCCTTGACGAAAAGACATCGGTCGCGATACGTTGGTGCGGTCAATCCGCCCTCAGCGGCCAGCAATCGGAGAAGCGACGGGCAACGGCTTCCTGTAGGCGAAGAAGGTCATCAAACTTGAAGCATTTATCCTGAAGGAGTATCGAATGAGAGTTCAACGTATCTTGTTGCGAGGTGTGCTTGCGGCGTCCGTGATGCTTTCCGCAGCCGAGGGTATCCTCGCCGCCGACCCAGGCATTCCAATGCCACAGGGAAGTAGCACGCCGCAGGTCAACGATCAGGCTCGCGGTTTCCTTCTGATCTACAATATCTATACTTCCAGCCCATCCAACGCTGGCGCCCAGAATACGCGATTCTCGATCACAAACACCCAGGATCAGGCCGGGATAGCCGTCCATCTCTTTTTCGTGGATGGCGCAACGTGCTCGATCGCCGACCGCTACGTTTGCCTGACGCCAAATCAAACGATGGTCTTCCTGGCGTCAGAGCAGGATCCAGGAACGACGGGCTATCTGGTTGCTGTGGCCACAGACTCGAATGGGCGCCCGGTCCCTTTTGACTACCTGATTGGTGACGCGTTTGTGAAGTTCGAAAACGGTTTTTTTGGCAACCTCGGCGCTGAGGCTATTCCCGCGCACAATGTGAACCAGACGGCCGTCAGTAGCGACGGAACTCTAGGTTTCTTGGGTGTCCTCGGACTACCGCGCGTTCTGGCGGTGGACAGCATCGGCTCCCGTGCTGACGGGAACGACACACTGCTTGTCGTCAACGGGGTTGGGGGTGCCTTTAACGTTGCGGCTAACACGATCGGCTCGCTGTTCGGGATCCTCTACAATGATCAGGAAGAGGCGCACAGTTGGAATCGCTCTGGCGTCTGTCAGATCGTCGCGCAGTTGGATAACAATTTCCCAAGGACGGCACCGCGCTTTGACGTCGTCATTCCAGCGGGTCAGACGGGCTGGATGAAGTTCTGGTCAACGTCGACGATCAACAATTCTCCATTTGGGACAAGCGCGGACGGCAGGGGGCTGCTGGGCGCAGTCTTCCAGCGTAATGCGACCGTGTCGGCCTCTTCCGGCGCTTTTCAGGGTGCGCGCAACCTGCACAAGTTGACCCTCGTTTCGATCAATCCTGATGTGAATGGAATGGGACAAGGTGGGCAGTTTGCCGGTGGCGGACCGATCTCGTCGTCGGTCAAAGACCTCTCGCATCAGCTGACGATCTTCGCCTTCCCGATTTTCCCGAACAACTGCGGGTTCTTCGAACCAGATGTGGAATAACGGGAGAGAGACTGAACCTAAAAGCACAGAGGCCCAGAGAGAATTGATTTCTCTGGGCCTCCGTTGTTTGTTGCCTTTCGTCTTTGTCTAATCCCCTGCCGTCACGGATGTATATCTGCGGTTTGGGTCGCAGTAGTCTGCGAGCCCTTCGCAGTCACGCCGTGAACAAAATCATTGACCGCCTGAGCCGGTATCAAGAGTGTCAGGTTTGAGGGACTGTGTGCTGCGCGCACGATACCCAGAAACTTGCCATCAAGATCGAACACCCAGCAACCGCTCCAGCCCCGGACAACATTCAATTTCAACTTCAGTCCCAGGACCGGGGCGGCGATCATGTTCGGTGGCAGGCGATACGTCGGGTTCACTTCCGTCGGCTCATAGGCACCATCCTTGAAGACCGCGAGCGTGAATGGGCCAATTACCTCACCCATCGCCAGTTCCCGCTTTCCTTCAAGGTCCTTGTTGACGGAGTAGACTGCAACGCCCTTCTCGGGCTTCGCATTGGAAGCGGGAAGCAAGCTCTTCGGGTTCCTGGCTTGAACACGCAGCTCAGCCAAATCGTTGGCCGGATCGAGCTTGACGATCTCGGCCTTGTGATATTTGACCTTTATCTCGACCACCGTCAACGGGTCTTCTTCATCGATCCCGACGATCCACCTCAGATCCTTGGGTAAGGTCGCGTTGACAACGTGGAAGTTCGTGATCACCCGATTTGGTTCAATGTAGTAGCCGTTGCCCACTTTTGTTACCTTCTCGGTGAAGAGCCACTTCACCCAGTTGTCCCGTCGGTGCATCAACTTCGTAGGCACCATCTTGACTTCGATCTTGACCAGCTGTTGCGCCGCCTGTCTGACCTGGCCCTTCGGGAC
>JANNRD010000004.1:0-15252 GCA_031401095.1 Acidobacteriota bacterium | reverse complement strand
CCAGGTTGATGTCCTGATTTAGTTTCGTCGGGAGCTACACTTTTCGGTAGCAATGAACCACAGAGGCACGGAGATACAGAGACAGCGCAGAGAAGAACAAGAGGGGTAGAGCACCTCCCCCATCTCCCACTTCATCTCTGTGCGGTCTCTGTGTCTCCGTGCCTCTGTGGTTCATTACTACCGAAGAGTGTAGCTCCCGACGAAACTAAATCAGGACATCAACCTGGAGGAACTAAAGCCCGCCCTCTGGCGTAACCATTCTTTGGAAGGCGCCGGTGGTATTTTTCTCTGAGGAACCCCATGATTGTACGCACAAACAAGATGACGATGAGGAATAAATCGAAGCCGCCATTGCCGCGACTGTTCATCGACGATGATGGCGACGATGACGGCATGGATTCGAGAGCGGGGCTTTCAAGGAGAGACGTGACGCGGCTTCTGGTCGCGTTTCTAGCAGTCGTCACGATCATCGGGCTGCCGGGCTGTCGGAGTCGGGTTGATCACGCGCAGACGAGTGCGTCACCCAACTCACCCCCGGTGGTCGTGACAGCGAGCCATGAGAGTCCATCGAATGCCGTCGCGGGCGTGGTTGAGTCAAAGAGCCTGGCGATCAAAGATGAGGCCTTTGACCTGGCGTTCGCCGAGGAGAAACAACAGACCTATCAGCTCTCACCCGGTGCTACGGTCCGGATTGAGAGAATCAACGGCAAGATCGAGATTCAGAAGTCAGCGTCTGATAGTGCCGAACTCTACATTGTTCGTTCTGTCGAGAACCGCGACGATCTGAAAAACCGTACTCTGATCGTTGAGCACAAGCCTCATGAGCTTGTCATTCGCATGGAACGGGCGCGGCGCAGTGCGCTGTTTTCCATGTTCAGTGACCGGGGGAGTGAGAAGCAGAGGATTGTCCTCAAACTCCCACGCAAAGTTGGTCTCAACGTCGACGGTGCCAGCGGCCGCGTCAATGTTGCTGAGATCGACGGGGATGTCCACATTGAAGGCGTCAACGGCAGGGTTGCGCTGGCGCACGTCACGGGGACGACATCGCTCTCTGGCATCAACGGTCAGGTCCGGGTCATCGCTGACGGGCGCAACAAGAACGATCTCAAGGTGGAAGGTGTTAATGGGGGTGTCGAGTTGTTGTTTAACGGGACCGTCAATGCTGATCTGCGTGTCGAAGCAGTGCGTGGCAACGTCGACGCTGGCCTTCCGAATCTGGTTTATGACGGCGAGCGCCGGCAGAACAACTTCAGAGCCAAGGCCGGCAAAGGTGGCGCGCTGATCGATATCTCCGGAGTTCGTGGCAGGGTGCGGCTCGCACCTGCGGCCGAGCAGGACCTCGTACCGGCCGCGGCCACAGCGAGCGCGAAATAACTCGAAGTAGTGCCAGGTAGGCAACAGCGATCGGACACTTGAGATGGAAGACCCACTGAATCCAGTCATTGAACTTGACAAACTGAGGGTGACGTTTGGAAAACGGACCATCCTCGATGACCTCGATGGACCGTTGAAGGGCCGCGCGATTGGGCTGCTCGGACCAAATGGCGCCGGCAAGACGACACTGATCCATACGCTGCTCGGCTTTCACAAACCCTCTGCCGGGACGGCACGCATCTTTGGAAAGGACATTCGCTCGCACGCGAAGGAGGTTCGCGCGTGGATTGGCTACATGCCGGAGAGGGATTCATTCATCGCGGACATGAACTGTGTCCACTTCGTCAGACTGATGGCGGAGTTGTCGGGTTTGCCCGCTTCTGCGGCGCTTGAACGCGCACACGAGGCGCTCTTTTACGTCGGTTTGGGCGAGGCGCGTTACCGCAAACTCGGCACCTATTCATTGGGTATGAAGCAACTTGCCAAGCTCGCGCAGGCGATCGTTCACGGGCCGAAGCTCATTTTTCTGGATGAGCCGACCAATGGGCTTGATCCCCCGGCGCGCGCGCGCATGATCGAACTGATCCGGGAAATTCGGGACAGTGGCCACGCAACGGTGGTTCTTTCGTCGCATCTCCTGCGTGATGTCGAAGAGTGTTGTGACGAGATCCTGATCCTCAAGGGCGGGCGTATCGCGGCACAATGCGACCTTGAAGAGGAACGACGGGCGAATCGGAGGTTCCTCGAGCTCGAGACGCGAGGCGCCACGCCGGAGTTTGCGGAGGCGATAGCAGGCCTTGGTTGCGAGTACGCGATGACCGGCACGCAGCGGCTCAAGATCGTCCTTCCCGATGGAGTCGAAGTTCGCGATCTCTATCGAATTGCGGCCGAGCGGCAGGTGCAGATTCGCCGTCTGAACTACAAACGCGATTCGCTCGAGGACATTTTCCTCAAGGCAATGGAATAGGGGCTAGTCTCGATTCCGCAGAACGCGAAGGGAACTAAAGCGACATGTCGGTTTATGAGCACACCTACAGACCCTACGAAGGGCCTCTCACCTTGCAGTCATGGCGGTTTCTGGTGATCCCCAGGCACGCTTACCGCGGAGTCTTCCAGTCGAAATTGTTTATCGGAGTTTTCGCGCTGAGCATTATCTGCACGCTCGTCATGGCGATCATCATTTACCTGCCGCACAACGTCAACGCGCTGGCGCTGTTCCAGGTTAGCTCGGCCGATTTGCTGATCGTCGGCGGCAACGCATTTCGCATCTGGCTGACAATACAGACGGGCTTCGCCTTTTTGCTGACAGTTCTCATCGGGCCTGTGCTTGTCTCGCGCGATCTCACTAACAATGCCCTGCCGCTCTATCTCTCACGTCCGTTTTCGCGACCCGAGTATCTGCTCGGCAAGGCATCGGTACTCGTCATCATGCTTTCGTTGATGACGTGGGTGCCCGGGCTGTTGCTCTTTCTCTTCCAATCGTATCTGAGCGGGTTTGAGTGGTTCAGCCAGAATCTCTACATCGCCAGGGCACTTTTCCTCGCGAGCTTTGTCTGGATCGTCGTCTTGACGCTTTCGTCCCTCGCGCTTTCGGCCTGGATTAAGTGGCGTGTCGCGGCGAGTGGCGCGCTCTTTGCGCTTTTTACGATACCGACTGCGATCGCGACTATGATCAGCGAACTCTTCAGGACAGCGTGGAGCCACCTCTTCAGCCCGTCGACATTGCTCAAGATCGTCAGTGATAACCTCTTTCACTATTCGACCAGCAACGATTTTGACCCCTGGATGGTTCTTCCAGTGTGGGCAGGCTGGGCCGGGCTCGCCGGCTTTGTCGCCTTCTTTCTCTGGCTGCTCTCGAGAAAGGTCCGTGCCTATGAGGTTATCGTATGAGTGCGCCACACGAACACAACATCGTTTTTGACGATGTCTCGAAATTCTACGGTGAGATCCTTGGTGTCAATCGGGTTAATCTGACCATTGCGCCAGGTATTACCAGTCTGGTTGGGCCCAACGGGTCCGGCAAGACGACGCTCATGAACCTCTTGACCGGTCTCATTCAGCCGACTCGCGGCCAGGTGAGCATTCTCGGCATCTCGCCATCTGACCCGCAGACACTGTTTCGCAAACTGGGATACTGCGGACAGTTCGATTCCTTTCCCAAGGGGCTGACGGGCTATGAGTTCGTTCGTTCATTCCTGCTTCTTCACGGATACCACCGCGGGGAAGCCGACGCACTGACCGAAAAGGCACTCGAGCGAGTCGATCTCGTCGAGCCGGCTCATCGCAAGGTTGAGAGTTACAGCAAGGGAATGCGACAGCGGATTCGACTGGCGCAATCGATTGCTCACGAACCCGAGGTGATGGTTCTCGACGAGCCACTCAACGGCCTCGATCCGATGGCTCGCGCCGAAACGATCCGCCTCTTCCGTCAATTGGCCCAGGAAGGACTGCACCTCATCATCTCGAGTCATATCCTCCACGAAGTCGATATGATGTCGGACAGTGTTGTGCTCCTCAACAATGGATATGTTGTCGCCGAGGGCGCTGTTCACGGTGTCCGCGATGAGATGGAAGAGCATCCGATGGAGATTTTCATTCGTTGCGATCAGCCAGCCGCTCTCGCCTCCCGGGTCTTTGCCCAGGATTCAGTAGTCGAGGCGCGCGTCCACGATGACCGCCGTGGCCTCTACATCAAGACCCGCGATGCCGACACCTTCTACCTCCTGCTCAATCGCATCGCCGTCGAGAGTGGTCTCAATATCGAGTCAGTGGCGCCGGTTGATGACGACCTCAGCGCCGTCTATCAGTATCTGATTGGTTCGAATGGGGGAGGACAGGGATGAGTTCGGCAGCAGAGACTCCAGTGGTCAGGAATTCCGGGACGCGTCAGCCGTGGGACCTTTGGCGGCGACAGGTTGTCGCGATACTGAGGCTTGAAATAAGGAAGAATTTCTGGGGGCGCCGCGCGCTCCTCCTCTACGTACTCGCTGCTTTCCCCGTCTCCATTTTTTTTGCGTTGACGCAATTCGATTCGCAGGCGCAGGTTGACATCTCACAGAACTGGGGCGAGATGAAGATCATCTTTGCCAATATTTACGAAGGGCTCATTCTTCGCACTGTGGTTTTCTTCGGATGTGCGTGGATCTTCATGAACCTCTTCCGCGGTGAGATCGTCGACAAGAGCCTGCATTACTACTTTCTCTCGCCGTTGCGACGAGAGGTCCTGGTGGTGGGGAAGTATCTCTCAGGTCTGGTGGCTTCGTCGGTTCTTTTCGGTCTCTCAACTGTCGGCTCCCTTCTCCTGATTTACCTGGCGCGGGGATATCCGGCGAATATGGACGATCTGGTGAGCGGTCCAGGTGGTCGTGAAGTTCTGGCGTATCTCGGCATCACGCTGCTCGGATGTCTTGGCTATGGCGCCGTCTTTCTCGTGATTGGTCTTTTCTTTCGCAACCCGATCATTCCGGCGCTGCTGGCGTATGGCTGGGAGGCGATCAATTTCCTGCTTCCGCCTGTCCTCAAGAAACTGAGTATCATCCACTATCTTCACTCACTCATGCCGGTGCCTGTCTCAGAAGGTCCGTTCGCGCTGCTCGCTGATCCGACGCCGGTCTGGCTGGCAGCTCCGGGACTGCTGCTGACGGCAGCCGTGGTCATGGTGCTCGCCGGTCTTCGGATTCGGAAAATGGAGATCAGATACGGCGGTGACTAGACTGTATTCCTCACGGAGAAGAACACAGAGAGAAATGCTTTGCTCATCGCCAGCCTTTCTTCTATTCTAGACTTGCGCTCAGGAGATTCTTCTAAGCAAGTCAGTTATGCCTATTGATCCCGAAGCATTCAGACAGGTGATGTCACAGTTCGCCAGCGGTGTGACCGTCGTGACCACTGTGCTTGACGGGCGTCATCACGGGCTGACAGTCAGCGCATTCACCAGTCTCAGTCTTAGCCCACCTCTTGTTCTCGCCTGTATTGACAAGCGAATTCAGGCGCACGAGTTCATCGAAACCAGTGGGGCCTTTGCGGTCAACATCCTTTGCGCGGATCAGGTCGAGTTGGGCAGGCGGTTCGCCGGGCTGCTGCCTGGCGTGACGGACCGCTTCGAAGGACTCGAGTACGCGACGGCGGTGACGGGCAGCCCAATCCTCCGCGACTCTCTGGGTTGGGTGGACTGTTCGTTGTGGCGGCGCTATGACGGCGGTGACCACTCGATCTTTGTTGGAGAGGTTCTCCAGTCGAGCACATCAGCCGGTGTCCCCCTCCTCTACCACAACCGAGAATGGCTGCAAAGCGCCGCCCTCGAACTCGAGTGAGACCGTCGGCGAAGGGCCGCATGGCCAGATCATGCCGAGCTGGGGCTTCGGCGTTCCCAGGGCTCAGGGTTTCTTGTCGGTCACCACCGGCGCCTGGAGCTTCTCTTTTTCCGCATCGACATTGAAGCGTTTGTAGTTTCCGTAATCGACTGTCTGAAAGGCGTTGATGCTCTTGACCAGCAGAACCTTGACGCTGAGACTGATGTCGGCTCGTGTGGGCAACCAGATCTCATTGTTGATCCGATCCTGCTCCATGACAAAACTTGCGCCCTCCTTGAGTGAGGCCAGCAATCCACCACCCACCTTGAAAGATTCGATAAGCCTCGCTTCGACGCGCGCCACCTGCTTGTCCGCTGCATCAACCCAGAGTACCCCGGCCATCTTTCCAAAGAACTTCTCGTAGCTCTTCTGCGGCTTATATCCAGGCATCGGTTCAAAGTCAAAGACAATCACTTCACGATTGCGGAATCGCTCGCGACGCGGATTAACCAGTCTCGAGGCGCGCAGCACATCGGAGATTGAAACACGGCGACCGCCGTCCTCGTCGGGAGGTCCTCCCTCGGTCTCGCGTTCCTTCTCAGCCTTCTTCTCTTTCTCGGCCTCTTTCTTCTCGATCTCGCGAATACGCTTCTCGAGCCGCTTGTCCTCCTGCGCCTGTTCCTCCGTCGTTAACGCCTTGCCGTTCTTCGCGACCAAACGACGAATGCGGTTGCCCTTGTAGAAAGTTCGCTCATAGGTCTCGTTCTCCTTTTCAGTAAACTTCCCGCTCTTGTCGAAGGAGCGGGACGAGACGAGCTCGGTGTAAGTGTAGTTCTCGAGCAACCGATCGATGGCATCCTCGTTGGCGCCAATCTCCTTCATCAGTGTCGGAATGTCCGGCAAGGGCTCATTCGAGATCTTCGGAAAATCAAACGCGACCTGTGCCAGCGGAGGATTGTGAAGAATCTCCTCCACCTTTATCTGGTAGCGCTCCGTTCCCATGGTGACCGCGATCGAGTGCGGCTCCATGACGCCATTGATGGCTCGATGGTCGGAATAGTCGAAGACCCGAGTGGTCTCCCCAGCGGCCATCTCCTCCCGAATGAGAAGGAATGAAATCGAGTCAAAGAACATCTTGATCTGAGCATTTCGCGAAGTCGTCAGAATGATGGAGCGGACCGCTCGGCCGTCGATGGCGGCGGTCGTGCCTGGAGCTACCTTGGACTTTTCCCGCTTGTAGTCAAGCCATCGCGAGTTTCGATAGAGAGCCTCAGCCTGAAAGTCGCGGCTGGCTATTCCAGTCAACGTCCGCAAGCCATCGCGGGAATCACGGCTCCAACCAGACCTTCCGTTGAATCCGGAGGATATCTCAAACCCGCGAACCTCAAATGAGCTGGTCTGGAGATTTGGCCTCAACGTTGCCATCCGGTAGGCGCCGGTGGCTTCGTCACCAAGTCGAGTGAGGGTCCCCCTGACGCTACGCGACTTGACGTTGCGAATCGCCTTCTCGCCGCCCATTGCCTTCGTTGCACGCTTAAGAATGGTATCAGCCGATTGCGCGTCAGCGGGGCGCGGGGCGATGAAAAGCAGCGTTGTCAGAAAGAGAAGAGAACCAGCGCATCGGCGAAGAACGAGGCAGGGCATGCACAACTCCGGGGACTTCCGACCATTTGGTGCTCGGGGACCGTCAAGCAACCTGGGTCGATCACTTTGCCACCGGCACGGAAGCTCCATTGTAGCTGCCTCTGGCCGAGCGGCCAAGCCGGGGTCCGAAGTTGCAATGTTCTCAGAAGGAAGGCAAGCGTGGCCACGTGTCTGTCGTTTGGTGGGAAAGTAGCGGGAGCCGAAATCCGCAGTAACGAGAAAGGAGAGGGGTTGTGGACCGGTCGCGACTCGTGCAACACCTACAGCACATCAGGCCACCTCAGCTAATTAGCTTTCGGTTCTGCCCGGGCCGCGCCGGTCCTCTTCCCCCACCGCCACCGGACGCACGTTCAGTGGCGGCAGACCTTTCGGTCATTCCCATTTCCCAATCACTGCAAATCCCGCCTTACCTTGGGAGTCGCGAGCGATCAGAAAGACTGAGGACGCCGAAACGACGACCAATAAAATCAAGCCGTCACTGTATATAGTTGGGAAAACTCCTTGGAAAACATGCAGGTAGTAAAGGCAAAGGAAAGGAGAAACAACGGAATATACGGAAGTACACGGAAGACACGGAATTTGCTTTGGCCTTTTTCCGTGCCTTCCGTGTATTTCCGTATATTCCGTTGTTTCTCTTCTCTTCTCACTCGACAGTCACAGACTTCGCCAGATTGCGCGGCTGATCAACATCGCAACCACGACGAACGGCTATCTGGTAGGCCAACAACTGCAGCGGGACAACTGCCATGACCGGTGATAACAACTCGCTCGCCGGTGGAATCTCAATCACATGATCAGCTATCTCTCGCGTCTCACGATCACCCTCCGTCACTACCGCAATCACCCGCCCATCCCGCGCCTTTACTTCCTGGATATTCGAAAGCGTCTTCTCATAACGCAAACGCGAAGAGGCCGAATCCGGATCCAAAGTATTGATCACCACCACCGGCAACGTTTCGTCGATGAGAGCATTTGGCCCATGTTTCATCTCACCTGCAGCATAGCCCTCAGCGTGAATATACGAGATCTCTTTCAACTTGAGTGCGCCCTCGAGCGCGATCGGAAAATTGATCCCGCGACCGAGATAGAGAAAGTCGCTCGCACGGAAAAACTCCCTGGCAAGTTCTTCGTAGGGCCCCTCCGCCTCCACCAGCGCTTCCATCCTCACCGGCAATTCAGATAACTGCCGCGCGTGGCGGCGAAGCTCTTCCTGATCGAGTTGTCCCCGTTCCTGCGCCAGATAAAGTGCGAGCAGATAGGCAGCCACGAGCTGTGAAGTGAAGGCCTTTGTCGAAGCGACCCCGATCTCGGGACCGGCGTGTGTGTAAATCGTTCCGTGCGCCTCGCGCGTCACGGCCGATCCGGGAACATTACAGATCGCCAGCGTCTGGCAACCATGCTTCTTCGCTTCACGAAGCGCCGCCAGCGTGTCAGCCGTCTCGCCGGACTGAGAGATGACCGTCATCAACGTGCTCGAGGACAAGATCGGATTGCGATAGCGGAACTCGGAAGCGTAGTCGACCTCGACCGGAATCCGCGCCAACTCCTCGATCAGGTACTTCGCGATCAGACCTGCGTGCCAAGCCGTCCCACACGCGGCGATCTTGAGATCGGTGAATCGCCGGAAGTCATGAGGCGCGATCTCGATCTCATCGAGAAATACGTGCCCGGTCTCGATCGAGATGCGGCCTTGTGTGGTGTCGCGCACCGCACGCGGCTGCTCAAAGATTTCCTTGAGCATGAAATGCTTGTAGCCGCCCTTCTCCGCCTGTATCGGGTCCCACGTGATCCGTTGCAGCTCGGGCACCCTCGCCTCGCCTTCGGCGTTCATGACACTCAGACCCTCTCGCGTCAGAACGGCCATCTCACCGTCGCCAAGGAAGTACATCTGACGCGTATGCGGCAGAATCGCCGGTATGTCCGAAGCAACGAAATACTCGCCCTGCCCGGCTCCGATGACGATCGGTGGTCCGAGCCGCGCCGCAACAATTTTGTGAGGCTCATCGGCTGAGAGTGCGGCCAACGCGTAGATGCCGCGGATTTCGGTGAGCGTCTTTCGCAGCGCGCTCGCCAGGCCCACTCCCGGTCGCGCCTTCATCTCGCGCTCCAGCAGATGCGCGATCACTTCTGTGTCAGTCTCGGTCTGAAACTGATGTCCTTCGGCTTGAAGCTGACGTTTGAGCGTCAGGTAGTTCTCGATGATCCCGTTGTGAACGACGACTATCCGGCCGGTGCAGTCCCGGTGAGGATGCGCATTCTCTTCCGTCGGCCGCCCGTGAGTCGCCCATCGCGTATGGCCGAGACCGAAGTCGCCGTCGATCGGGCTCTGCCGCAGTACATCCTCGAGGTTGCGTAGTTTGCCACTCGCGCGTCGGAGGTGAATCTCGCCATCCGCGTCGACAACGGCGATGCCGGCTGAGTCGTAGCCGCGGTACTCCAGCCGGCGCAATCCCTCGATGATGACCGGTACCGCCTGTTCTCCACCGACATAGCCGACAATTCCGCACATATGACTTGCTCCGATGACTTACTCCGATGACTTGCGCAGATGCTTCTTGATCTGCGCCGGAACGCCGGCGACCAGCGTGTCCGGTGGAACATCTTTTGTAATCACTGAACCAGCGCCTGAAACCGAGCCCCGGCCGACACGAACTGGAGCGACCAGCATCGTGTCGGAACCGATCTTGACGTCATCCTCGATATGCGTCTCGTTCTTGTTCTTGCCATCGTAGTTGCAGGTGATCGTTCCGGCGCCGATATTGACGCGGTCACCCAGGGTCGCGTCACCCAGATAGGTGAGGTGCATTGACTTTGTGCGATGCCCAAGCCGCGATTTCTTGGCCTCGACAAAGTTGCCAATGACGGCTTGCGAGAGGAGCTCGGTTCCCATGCGAAGATGCGCAAATGGGCCAACGGAATTCTGACCCGAAAGCTTGCTGTCGACGATGACTGAGCTGTTGAGGACACGGCAGTCATCGCCAATCTCGACGTTGATGAGATGCGACCACGAGTGAATTGAACAGTTGCTTCCGATGCGAGAGTTTCCTTCGATGATCACCTGAGGATGAATCGTCGTGTCACGGCCGATGACGACTCCATCATCAATATAGGTTGAATCCGGATCGACGATCGTTACTCCCTCAGTCATGAGGCGGTCGAGAATATCTCGGCGCATGCGCTTCCACGTCGACGCGAGCTCGGCACGTGTGTTGATCCCGAGGAGCTCTTCCGAGTCGGCGTGGAGCACAGTACTTACCGAACGGGCATTGAGTTTGAGAAGCTCGGGGACATCTGTGAGGTAGTACTCACCCTGCGCGTTGCGTGTCGTCAGGCGGTCGAGAATGCCCAGCAGAGGCTCGATCTCGAAACAGTACAGTCCCGGGTTGACTTCCGTCAGCGCGCGTTCAGCAGGAGTGCAGTCCTTTTCTTCGACGATCCTCTGGAAGCGGCCTTCCTCATCGCGAATAATTCGGCCGTAGCCGAATGGCTGATCGAGCTTCGTGGTCAGCAGCGTCGCCGCGTGTCCGCTGGAAGAATGTGCTTCGATGAGGGATCTTAGTGTTTCGGCCCGAATCGACGGTGCATCGCCATAGAGAATGACGACGGCGCCATTGGCGTCTTTTAGTGCTTCACGCGCGCTCATGACTGCGTGACCGGTTCCGCGCTGGTCGGCTTGAACGACAAACTCGAGTCGGTCAGCGAAGTCAGTGCCCGCAAGAGCCTCGCGGGCCGCGGCTTCGACCTCGACCGCCCCATGACCGACGACGATCATGATCTTCTGAGGGTCGATCTGGACTGCCGCGCGCAGGGCGTAGGCGATCAAGGGGCGACCTCCGAGCCGGTGGAGCACCTTTGCGAGATCGCTCTTCATCCGCGTTCCCAGACCCGCGGCAAGCAACAGGATGTTGATCGGTTGTTTCATTGAAAGTCACCTCACGAACCCTATTCCGCCATGAATGGGGTCTGCCGAGCCGGGGCTCGGCGGTACCAGGCTGTCGCTGATACGAGGGCGCTCTCCCCTGGGAACGCCGAACCCCAGCTCAGCAAATCCTCGATCGGTCAACCATTATAGAGGTCGAGGATTGCCTGGCTCAATCTCGCGGGGTCGTGACGGACAAAACGCTCTTCCGATGCAAGAGGCAATGCGACGAGGCGAACTCCGCAATTCGGCAGCGAATCTGTCCCAGGCGGAGCGAGCGCGGAAGCCCCTTCACCTGCATAGCGCTCTTTCATTTCCTCGGAGATCGGAGACGAGTTGAAGAGAGCGTCGTCGAGCTCAATACCGCGACCATAGGCGAGCACCTGTTTGACATGGTCGACCGCCGTCAATCCATCGGTCTCGTCGGCCTCACTCATGACGTTACAGATGTATACCTTCTTCGCGCGCGACGAGCCGATTGCGTCTCGAATTCCGTCGATCAGCAGGTTCGCGATGACGCTCGTAAAGAGTGATCCCGGACCGAGTGTGATCAGATCTGCTTCGTGAATGGCCTCGACGGCTGCATCGAGAGCACGGGCCTGACGCGGGACTATCGAGAGCTGTCGGATCGGCGCGTTCTGGGATTTGATCGCTACTTGCCCGCGTACTTCCTTGTTTCCAACAGTCGCGACGAGGTCTACGTGATCCAGCGTGGCCGGAAGAACACGGGCAGTGATCCCAAGCAACTCTCTCGCGTGGTCAGCCGCTGTCAGAAGATCGCCGCTCGACTGGGTCAGGCCAAGAATGATGAGATTGCCGAGCGAATGGCCTCCGAGTTCGCCTTGCCCGGGGAATCGATGGGCGAATACCTGGGTCATAAGCAGGGTTGGATCAGCCAGTGCTACCAGACAATTACGAATGTCGCCGGGTGGCAGGACGTCAAATTCTTGACGAAGGCGACCCGAACTATGTCCGTCGTCGGTGACAGTCACGACCGCGGTCAGGGAGATCTGGTCGAGCCGAGGTCTCAGCCCCGAGAGCAATGTGGCGAGGCCCGTGCCCCCGCCGATGGCCACCCAGTTGATTCGAGACTTCATCACCATACTCTGTCCAAGTGGCGATAGGCTGTTCTGTCCTGCAGACACCCCATGAGGAACGAAACGGTGAACGGGAAAAACACGGAATTGTCGAGGAATCCTAGTCTGCCCCAGCGGGTTGCGAGGCGTCAAGCTGGCTTGAGCCTATACTGAAGAGGTCAGTCACGTTGCGATCCGCCCCATAGCACCCTCCTCCGAGCGTGACGAAAAAAAAAGATTGCACACGCAAGGTCTACGGGAATCCGCGATCACTTCATGTCTGCACCGCTAACTATATGCGAACATTATGCTTTCTTGCCTATAGAGCTGCCAGATATGGGATGCCCTGATACCGCTTCGCGTAGATCCACGTAGACCGGGTACGGTATTTAGCGAATAGACACGAATTCCGGAAACGTCTAAGTTACACGCTCCCCGTCTCTTTAGTGCGTCGTACTTTGTCTATTGGACCAATACCAGCTGGTATTGGCTCTAATTTGACCGGTTTAAGTGTGCCAAAAAATTGTGCACGAATTGGAAACTGGAAGACGAGTTGAGTTGCCTTTGAGGGTGGTTGTTGTATTCGCCGGTGTCGGTGCGGACACCGGAGAGTTTTTGGCTGATGGCGAGCAGGCTGCGGGGGCAACGCATGCCGTCGTCGGGGGCAGGCGGGGGCGGATCTCCCCCGCCAAGCTTCTTTTTGGACCGCTGACTGCACGGAGATCCCGGATCAGCACGGGGCGTTCCTTCCTGATTCCTCCCATCTAAGTACTCTTCTTTTTCTTTTTTAGCCCCTGGCTCTTGAGGAGTGAGTTGTGTCAAACCCCACGGCCTTTTTGCGTTTTCCCCTTCGGACGAATCTTGTAATCTTCTTGATTGTCCTGGATGTTGCCAGTGTAGTGATGCTCCAGCGGGCTTCTCGTCCCTGGAGCGAGAGCCCGGCGCCGGGTGCTTCCGAGCGGATCGATCAACAGATCAAACAGGCTCTCAATCAGAACGCTGAAGATCTGAAGTTCATCGAGAATAATGGTCACTGGACGTCAGGTGTGTTGTTTGCGCTTGAGACGCTCAGGGGCGGGGGCCGACCTTCGACGCGGGGCCTGTCGGCCTCAAGAGCGAATGTGCCGCCTGCATTGCATACCGGGTGCGTGGCCGTCCGATCGCGCTCATCGTGACCTCAATGCTGTTGCATTGCCGGCGGACGGTAAGCGCATTGTCTCGACGGGACTGACCTTTCACTACGATGCAATCAGCGGATTGAAGGTGATCACGATGGCGGATCGCGGGCTGATCTATGCGCTGGACTCGGATCTCGAGGAGTGTCGGCGTGAGTCGTGTATTGTCTGCCACGAGGGCACCAGGGATCGCAACTTCTTGAGGGGTTCAAGCCAACCGTGCCCGAAATCTAGAGTCTGCCGGTAGTCGCGCCAGGTCGCAGCCTTCAACGTTGCCATCCAGACTGAGGTTGAGACACGTAGGCTGCACCTGTGAGCCGGGACACGCCGTCACGAATCGTTCCTAGGCTCCGTAGAAGTGGCATGTCTATAGTCGGTTGTCACGGCGCGGCTTTCCTGTCACCTCGCCTCAGCGATCATCTTCATCCCAAATCTTGGCCTTAGCGTGACCAGCGGAAGGGGAGCGACCGGATGGTCCAGTACCAGCCGAAGCCGCCACCGTTGACTGATGGTCGCCAGGACGAGGGCACCTTCCATCCAGGCAAAGCTCTCGCCGATGCAGAGGCGCGGTCCCCCACCGAAAGGGAAATAGGAGAAGCGAGGTCGCTTCTCTTTCTCTTCCAACCGCCATCTCTCGGGGTCAAAGCGGAATGGCTCTGGATACCATCGCGAATCATGGTGGGTAACATACTGGCTCATCATTACTAAAGACCGCGCCGGAATCTTGCGGCCATCGATTTCGTGGTCCTCGAGAGCCATGCGTCCGATGATCCACGCCGGCGGATAGAGCCGCATCGCTTCAGCCAAAACCATTTCGGTGTAGCGAAGCTGGGGAACATCATCAGACGTCGGGAGTTTCGCGCCGAGCACCGCTTCGATCTCCTCGTGCATCCTTGCCTCCACCTCCGGGTGTTGTGAGAGGAGATACCAGGTCCACGTCAGGGCATTGGCAGTCGTCTCGTGCCCGGCAAGAAAGATCGTCATCGCCTCGTCGCGAAGCTGCTCGTCGGTCATGCTCCCGCCGTCGCCCTCCGTGTCCTGAGCAAGCAGCAACATCGAAAGGAGGTCGCCGTTGTCGGTCCCGCTGGCGCGATGCTCTTCGATGATCCGGTAGACCGTTGCATCCAGCCGGGCGCGTGCCTCCTGAAACCGCCGGTTGGCAGCCAGCGGCAGCTTCTCGAGCAGTTCTGAAAAGGGAAGTGTGATCGTGTTGAAGAGTTCGAATGCCGTTGTCAGCGAAGCCCCGATCTCGTCGGCTTCCGATCCGACATCCGCGTTAAAGAGCGTCTTCCCGGCAATGGCCAGAGTCAATCGCATCATTTCGCGATCGACTTCAATTGTCCTACCGTCATCCCAATTGTCACGAAGCTCAGCCGACAACTGTGTCATCGTTTCGGCATAGGAGGCGATGCGCTGGCGGTGAAAGGCAGGTTGTGCCAACCGCCGCTGGCGCAGGTGGAACTCACCCTCGCTGGTGAGAAGCCCTTCACCGAGCAGCTTCTTGGCACGCTGGAGACCGCGGCCTTTCATGAAACGGCGGTTGTTGGTGACGAGGACGTCGCGGATATGGTCCGGATGGTTGAGAAGAAAGACCTTCTGTTTCCCGAGGTTGAAATAGGCGATATCGCCCTGATCGCTCGCGGTACGCATGAGAAAGGCGAGCGGATCGCGCCTGATCGCGAGCATGTTACGGAATGATGCAAACATCCAGAAGACTCTCCGCGCCCTGGCTGTGAACCGCTACCTTCCGAGCAGCAGCCTGGCTCGCGCAG
>JANNRD010000003.1:0-1983 GCA_031401095.1 Acidobacteriota bacterium | reverse complement strand
GTCGTCAAAGACACGCTGACCCGTCACAACGTTTATCTGGATGGCACCTACATCACGCGTTTCTTTGGGCAGCAGCACACCTTCAAGGGTGGCTACGCCTTAAACCGTATTGCCAACACGGTAATTGACGACTTCCCGAACGGCCAATTCACTGTCAATTGGGGAGAGTCCTTCAACCGTGGCACCACCACCAATCGCCGGGGCGCTTACGGCTATTACACCTGGCAAGACGGCATCCGTCACAACAATGGGGCGAACAGCCGCAATCAGGGTTACTACATCCAGGATCAATGGCAGATTCACCCGCGCGTGACGATCAACGCGGGTCTGCGCCTCGAAAACGAATTCCTGCCGCCGTTCACCAAGACGGCAGCCAATGGCGCTGCGATTCCGAACCCAATTCGCTTTGGCTGGGGTGACAAACTGGCGCCACGTTTCGGCGGGGCCTGGGATGTACTCGGCAATGCCAAGTGGAAGATCAGCGGCAGTTACGGTCACTTCTACGATACGTTGAAGTATGAGTTGGCGCGCAGTTCGTTCGGCGGCGATTACTGGTTCTCGCATGTTTACCAGTTGGACGATCCGACCAAACTCGCCTCGCTCAACAAGCAGAGTCCGGGTGCGGCGGGCGTCAGAATCATCAGTTTTGACAATCGGTCCGTGCCGGTCAACGCACAGGGAGAATTGGACGGTATCGATCCCGACATCCACGCGACTTATTCCCGTGCGATCTCGGTGGCGTCCGAACACCAGCTGAACAGCAACCTGGTGGCTTCGGTGCGTTACACGCGAAACCGGCTCAAATACCCGATTGAAGATATCGGTATCTTCGATGCCGAGGAGAGCGAAGTCTATGTTATCGGCAACCCCGGGTACGGTCTGCGCAGCACCAGCGTCAGTTCGCTGAATGGCGTCAAGCTCAACCTGAAGTCCGGCCAGTTTCTCAACCCGGTAGCGATTCGCAACTACGACGGCGTCGAGTTCCGACTGGATGGCCGTTTGGCTGGCGACAATTGGTTCAAAGGGCTGAGCTACAATTTGTCGTACACCTACAGCCGTCTCTATGGCAACTACCCCGGTTTGGCGAGTTCCGACGAGAACGGTCGTTCGCAGCCGAACGTGAGCCGCTCTTTCGACTTGCCGTACAACAACTTCGACTCGAGGGGCAACAACGTTTTCGGATTTCTCAACACGGATCGCCCGCACGTCTTGAAGATGTTCGGAACTTATCCGATCAACTGGGGAGGCGGGACGACGACATTGTCGCTCTCGCAGTATATCCAGAGCGGTGTGCCACGCAGCACTGAACTCGCGGTTGTCGTCCCGGTCTATATCTATGGCCGTAACGACCTGGGTCGCACTGAGGCTGTGACGCAGACCGATATTCTGGTAGCGCACACCTTCAAGCTCTCAGAGGGCAAGACGCTGAGGCTGGATGCCAACATCAACAACCTCTTCAACCAGGCGGCTCCGGTTAATTACCAGATACGCATCAACCGCTCAGGCAACCTCTCGGTGGGCGCTCCAGGATCAGGTGCGGTGCTGACGGATCAGCAGTTCTTCACGGGCTTCGATCCTAAGCTCTACATCAAGGATGCGACAACCCCGGTGTCAGCAACTTCGCTGCCGCAAAGCCCGTTCTATAATCGCCCGACCGCCTTTCAGGGCATTCGGGATATCAGGGTAGGGTTGCACTTCATCTTCTAATCCTTCCTAAGGAAGAGATTGGATAGAAATGGAAAGGCTGCCTGGTTACGAGACCAGGCAGCCTTTTTTACTGAGGTGAGTGAGGCAAGCCCCCCATTCGATTTTGGATTTTGGATTGAGGATGGAAAAGCCTCATTCCAAAAAAAGGAATGAGCCGGGTTCAGCCACAGTGATTCGCATTCAGCGTCGATGATTGCTCGCGACGAAACTGAACTGCTACTCAATGCAGGGTGGGGAAGATCCAAAATAATCCAAAATCCAAAATCTAAAATCCAA
>JANNRD010000002.1:0-5034 GCA_031401095.1 Acidobacteriota bacterium | reverse complement strand
GAAGCTCCGGCGGTTGAGTACCTAATATCCGTTCTCGAGCGCGAAGGCATCGAGGTCAAGGTATTCTCGAACGATCCCAAACGACCCAATCTGGTGGCCCGCCTTCGCGGAAACGGTAAAAAGCGCCCCATCCTCATCATGGGTCACACGGACGTCGTCAACGTTGACCCAGCCAAATGGACGCATCCGCCCTTCTCCGCCACTCGCGTGGACGGTTATGTCTACGGCCGTGGAGCCGTCGATGACAAGGACAATGTCGTTGCTGCGCTCATGACAATGCTCCTGCTGAAGCGCGCGAAGACGCCGCTTGACCGCGATGTGATCTTCCTCGCGGAGTCGGGCGAGGAAGGTAGCGTCCGCTACGGTATCGACTTCATGGTCAAAGAGCATTGGCAGGAGATTGAGGCTGAGTACTGCTTTGCGGAAGGCGGCGGCGTAGTTCGCACCGGAGGGAAAGTCGAGTACGCCGCGGTCGCAACGACGGAAAAGATGAGCCGTGGCGTGAGGCTCGTTGCGCACGGCCCATCAGGTCATGGATCTGTTCCCCTGCGAACCAACGCCATCGCCCACCTCTCGCGGGCGGTGGCGAGGGTCGCCGAATGGCAGACTCCGATGCGATTGAATGAGACAACGAGGGCTTTCTTTGAGCGACTCGCAGCCATCAGCGCCCCGGCGCAGGCCGCTCGCTTTGAGACACTTCTCAGTGGCAAGAACACCTCAGTTGTGGAGGAGTATCTGGCAGTCAACGAGCCCCGTCTCTCGTCAACCTTGCGCACATCGATCTCACCAAACATCATCAAGGGTGGTTACCGCAGCAATGTCATCCCGTCGGAAGCTGAAGCGACCCTCGATATCCGGGCCCTTCCTGATGAAGACATGCCGCGTCTGCTGGATGAGATGCGTCGTGTTATCAACGATCCGCAGGTCGAGATCGTTAGTCCCGGCACTGCAGGCAGGCCCGGCTCTCGTCCCTCACGGCTCGACACTGAGGCCTTCAAGGTGGTTGAGGCTGCCGGTAAACGGGTGTATGACGCAGTCACACTCCCAATCATGCTTACCGGCGCGACGGATATGTCATTTCTTCGAGCGCGCGGCGTTGAGTGTTATGGGATCGGGCCGATGGTCGATAGCGAGGACGGCCCAAAGGGTTTTGGCGCACACAGCGATCAGGAGAGGATTCTCGAGGAAGCGCTCCACAAGTTTGTCCGCTTCCATTGGGACATCGTCGTCAATCTGGCCGTGGCTCGTTAGCAGTCCGCGGTAGCGGGTGGCTGGAGTTTGGGCATTTCGCGACTCCCGTTGGTCCTGCAGGGGGCGTGAGGAAGCCGAGCCCCAGCTCGGCATGGCGCCGCTACGAGATGCCATCTTTGCTAGTCTGCCTTTTCCCAACGACTCGAAGCGCTCGACCGGTGCACCGCATCGATCACCTGTTGACAGCGCAAGCCATCGCGAAAAGTCGCGGCGCCCTCGACCGTTGACTCGCCATTCTGCAGCGATTTGAGCGTTGCTCCGGCCAGGTGGTAGAACGACCTCGCCCAGATATTGGCAGGGACTCCCGCGACTTCGCGAGCTGGATCCGTAACCGAGAAGTCCTCAAACTGGGTGTTGAAGCCGCTTGCAACAAGTAGGGTCTCATCAGCATCGAGGACGATCGTCCCCCGCTCACCGGCGATCGATATCTGGTTTCTGCCGCCGCTCGGGTAGAGCGCTGAAAGAGTGACCACACCATGTGCGGTCCTCCCGCGCCGCGGCGCGAAGTGCAACAGGAACGAGCAGTAGTCATCCGTCTCGACACCTCGCATCTCGCCAGTCGCCGGATCAAGACGGCCAGGGACCATGGTTGCGACCGTTCCGACGACGGTCTCGATCTCACCAAAGAGCCAGCGCAACGCATCGATCGCGTGAGATCCAAGCGCACCAAGGAGACCGCCACCGGCGGAGCTTTGTGCCCACCAGTTCCATGGACGCTGTGCGGCGTGGCGAAAGCCGGCCGCGATTGTCACGGTGACGTGATAGATCTCGCCGACGCAGCCCTCATCAACAAGTTCCTTCATCCGTCGCCAAGTCGGGTTGAATCGCAACTCGTGATCGATGATTGAGAGCTGCCGCGGACGCGCATCAGCCGCTCCGGACATCTCGCGAGCCTGCTCTGAGTTGATCGCCATCGGCTTCTCACAGATGACATGTTTCCCCGCTTCGAGAGCCGCCAGCGCGACCCGGTGATGCTCGTGCGGCGGGGCACTGATGACGACAAGCGAAACATCGTCGAGCGCAATCAGTTCCTCAGAGCTCCGACATGCGTTCGGGATGGTAAACTCTTCAGCCATCTCCTTCGCATTCTCAAACTTGCCGCTGCAGACCGCGACCAGTTCAGCCTCACGATAGGCCTTGAAACCTGGCGCCTGCGCACTCCGGGCAAATCCAGTGCCGACAAATCCAATCCCGATTCTGCTCATACAAATCTCAGAGGTTCTCGATCAAGACCGGTTCAATTGCATCCGCCGGTTCGAAACCGAAGACGCGTGAGTAGAAGTAGAACTCACCGTCAAGAGCTCGCTTGATGTTCGCGGCCTGTCGAAAACCATGTTGCTCGCCCTCAAAAGTGATATAGGCGACCGGTAGCCCCTTGGCGCGAAGCGCTTCGACCATCATCTCGGCCTGGTTTGGAGGAACTATCTTGTCCTCGAGTCCTTGAAAGAAGATGACCGGGGCCGAAAGCTGGTCTGTGAAATGAATCGGAGAGCGAGCCCGGTAGAGATCGCCCTCCTCAGGGTATTTGCCGACCAGGCCATGCGTGTATCGCGATTCGAATTTGTGCGTGTCGATTTCGAGTGCGGCAAGATCGCTGACGCCGTAATGACTGGCGCCAGCCTTGAAAACATCGCGGAATGTCAGCGCGCAGAGAGTGGTATAGCCACCTGCGCTCCCGCCCGTTATCGCGAGACGGTCTCCATCCACCAAGCCCTGCTCGGCAAGGAACGCTGCACCGTTGGCACAGTCATCGACATCGACGATGCCCCATTTGCGATTCAACCTCTCACGATAGGCGCGACCATACCCGGTGCTCCCGCCATAGTTGACATCGAGCACCGCAATTCCCCGGCTTGTCCAGTACTGCACTGCGAGACTAAGAGTGGGACTCGCCGCGCTGGTCGGCCCACCGTGGCTCATGACCAGCAAGGGTGGTCGCTCACCCTCTGGTGCAATGTAGTCGCGATTCTGCGGCGGATAGAAAAACGCGTAGGCATCCAGCCCGCCGGTCGTCGGAAACTCGATCGACTGCGGCTGTGAGATGTAGCCGACGTCAATCGCCAGCTCACTCGAGCGTTTCAGCACCACTACCTGTTCTGTTTCAAGGTCGAGACTGACGATGGACGTTGATTCGAAGAGCGACGAAGCCGCAAATAACACTCGATTGCCGATCACCCGAATCCAGTCAATTCTCCTGTACGGCGTGTCGATCTCTTCCAGTCTGCCGGCATTCGTATCAAGCCTTGCCAGCTGAGAGATACCCTCCTTGATGACGACACAGATGATCTCCGAGGAAGATGCAAATCCGTACGTTCTCATTCCGAAGACCCACTGTGGCAGGCCGAATTCAGCCTCCATCGGACAGAGTGGCTCGATCTGTCGATTCCGCGAACGGTAAAGATTCCACCAGCCGGTTCGGTCGGAGACAAAGTAGAGCTCTCCGTCTGGCGACCACTCGGGTTGGAAGATCGATTCGCTGTCGCCCCCGGCGATGAGAGTCTCTCGAAAGAGCGAGCCGTCCTTCGTCATCTCGGCCGACCACAGTTCAGTGCCATCCCAGGGCATATTCGGATGCCGCCAGCAAAGCCAGGCAAGTCGGCTACCATCCGGACTGAGACGCGGTGAAGAGTAGAAGTCCGCGCCCTCCACCAGAATCCTGTCCTCAGCGACTCCCTCGAGGTCGACTGCAACCAGTGTCGTCACCGCTTCACGACCGGGATCCGTGTGATCCTCGCGCACGCAGATCAGACGTCGCCGTTCGACATCGACGATTGCATCCGCATAGCGCCGGTCGACTGCCCGTGTGATCGCGTGCGGTTCCCCACCCGGCTCCTTTAGGTATATGCGCTGATCGGCGAAATTCGAAAAGTACACCGTCCCATCGCTGACCGTATATCCGCCGCCACCGTACTCGTGCACCCGGGTTCGCACGCTGTAGGGAGGCGGCGTGACATCGCCAATCTGACCGCTGCTGTCGCGGCGAACAACAACGTAGCGCCCCCGCTCAGCGGGACGCATTTCGATCCAATAGACCGAGTCTTGATCGAGCACGATCCCCCCGAGACCGATTGTGCCCGAGACTATCAAGTCAGAGGTGAGCGGTGACCGCCAGGACCCGTATGGCGCGATTTTTGATTGCTTCATCGTTGCTTGTCTCTTGAGCCGTCAGGCAATGATAGAGGGTCTTCGATCGCGCCAGGGACGCGCCGCCTCGAGTTGCGCGGCGAGACGGAAGAGAGTTGCCTCATCGCCAAACCGCCCGACAAAATGAGTACCAATTGGCAACCCTTCAGCATTCCAGTAGAGCGGAACCGACATCGCCGGTTGGCCCGTCGCGTTGAAGAGCGGCGTGAATGGGACAAAGGCCACTGCGCGCTGCATTCCCTTCATCGGCTGGTCGGCGGGTGAATCGAAAGTTCCCAAAGGAACCGGTGGCTCACCAAGAGTCGGCGTCAGCAACAGATCGAATCCCTCGAAGAGTGCCGCGACACGACGCGAGTAGACCTGAAGCATCTGGACTGCGATGAGATAGTCAGGGGCGCTGCGCCGGCGACCCATGTCGATGAGGGCCTGTGTTGCCGGCTCGAGTTCATCGGGACCGTGTTTGCGACCGACCGCATACGAAAGGCTCTCCACCATCCAGGCGTTTCCTGCCGACCAGAGCGTCATGAAGGCATCGGTCATCATTTTGCCATTGATCATCGTCAGCGCTGTCTCTTCGACATGGTGGCCCAACTGTTCGCAGAGTCGGGCCGCATCCTCGACGGCGGCGATGCAATCGGG
>JANNRD010000001.1:0-2254 GCA_031401095.1 Acidobacteriota bacterium | reverse complement strand
GCGGGTGATCGCTACGAAGTTGTACACTGCTTCAAGTACGGTGGGCGCTACCGTTTGTACGCGGACTTGACGCCGCCGGGCTCGGCGCAGCGCATCGAATCGTTCGAACTGGAGATCGGCGGAGAGCGGCGCGCAGCAGAGAGGCTTATTGCCGACAGGCCATTGACGAAGGAGACAGCCGGGCTTCGTGGCACGCTGGCCGGTAGGCAGCCCTTGCGCGCGGGCGAGGATGTCGAACTGGGATTTGCCATCAGCGACCTTGCGACGGGCCGATCTGTCACCGACCTCGAGCCCTACCTGGGCGCGTGGGCGCATTTCGTCATCATTGACGAGCAGAGGCAGCACTTCATTCACGCGCACCCGCTGGAAGTCGAATCAGCAACCGAGATTATTCGGCTGGCGCACACACATACTGCTCAACCACCTGGCCCATCGCCTGCAGAGATTCGCTTTCTCGCCACCTTTCCGCAGCCGGGTCTATACAAGCTCTGGGCGCAATTTCAAAGGAATGGCCAACGGCTGATCCTACCGTTCGTGCTCTTGGTCGGCACAGCCCAAGCGCTCCATGAGACCGCGATTGCAATTCCACCGGACGCGCTGAGAGTGACGATTGGTGCCAGTGGTTTTCAGCCTGCGCAGCTGAAGGTGGACGCTGGCTTGCCTATCAAGCTGGCCATCACCCGCGACGAGTTCCGGATGAATGTGATCGAACTCGGCCAGATCATCGGAAGCAACAATCAGGTGCAGCGGTCGCTCGTGCACGCATTCCAGATGACGAATGGGATCGTTGTTTGCTTTGAGCGCTTGAAAGCCCAAGCGAATTGGGTTGCCCGCCACCAGTGCCGTGCCTTCCGCCTTCAACTCCAGTCTTGGCGCGCCTGCCCCAGTTAGCAAGACGAGCTCTTTGCCAGTGACCAAAGCCGACTCTTCCCCCGCGAGGTCGCGCAAGGACTCCTTCAGTGTATCCGCCGAAACCTTGCCCCGATACTCTCCCGCCAGTAGGTACGGAAAAGCCAAACGGCCTTTCGGGTCGGTTGAAAGAAAGTAAGCGTATGTTCCTTCCGGATACTCAGGTGTCTTACTGAAGCGACCATTGGACTCATCCAGATCCGCTCCAGTTTGCGTAAACTCGTAGTCTTCGACGAACGAACCAAGTGGGAACGCAGTGTTGATCTCCGGGCCAAACTGTCCCGGCGTGAGTTGCGTCCCATCCGGCCATGTCGTACGGCGTCTGATCTGGCGCATCCGATAGCCGCCCCGCATGCGACGCAAGCCGCCGGTCCCATCGGCATTGGCAAAGCCCCAGGGCCCGTAGATCGGATAGCCATCAAACGCAAATCCTATGATCGGCGAGTGTCTGCTTGCGTCCGCAATCAACCCTTCGAGCAGGCCCGGTGCAAAACCGTGCGCAAGTCCTGCGAGCGGATGGCCGGCCACCGTCCAGGTCCCGTCGTCGCCATTGGCTATCGAGTCGAAGTGCCAAAGGTTGTGTCCCTCGTAAGAGGTAGTTTCGCGGTGGTTGAAAATCGGTGTGCCGTTAACGAAAACACCAATCGCATCAGGGCGCACGCTTGTCCTCGCGTTCGTTGCCAGTTCAGGGTAACGCGGAATGCGAAAGCTGAACTGGCGCACTCGTTCGACCGGATTCGTTGGCACCTGGAACGGGCCGAGGTCATAGAGTGAGATGCCAGCCGATCTGACTTCGATATAGCGATCGGTGATGGTCACGGAATGCACCTCAGGCCGTACCCGCGCCAGACCCGGTGCTTGATTGCCCGACGGATTGACGAGCCAGGCGGTACTGACGGGCTCCGCCGCACGAGCAAGCGGCGCCAGCAGGCATAGCGGCAGCAGAATACGAAGCAGATGTCGTTGAATCATCGTTGTCTTTCTCGCCAATCGAGCATGGCGTCAGCCCTACTCCTGATCTCGAGTCACTTGATCGTGATGTTGACCGTGTTGGCGACTCTCCCATTGGCAGTGATCACAATGTCAACTTTGCCTTTGCCCACCAATGATCGCGAGAGAAGGAGATTGTATTGATCCAGCCCCGTGTAGGTTCCCTGCGCACCGGCATAAAGCGGCGTCACATTGACACCGCCGATGCTGATGGTTACTTGCGGCGCAGGCTTACCCAATCCTGTGCCGAAGACGATCAGATAGACATCATCCGTGGCTGGCCCAAGGTCAATCGGGGCGGCCACCAGCGTACCTGAGGTGACCTGATATACGGGCTCGAGCGTCTGCTGCCCGT